>JAEUPD010000226.1 GCA_016788525.1 Rubrivivax sp. | reverse complement strand
TGTCCTTTTCCGAGTGCCCAGCTTTGCTGGTCACTCGGATGCATCCTTTACTTCACTGCGCTGGGCACCCCGTCGGCCCGATCCAGGCACCCGGGTTGGAGTACGAGCGCTCGCACTGCGGAGCGCGTGATTCCGCCAAGGCCGCCGGGTGGTCGGCGCCGTTCATGTCCTTTTCCGAGTGCCCAGCTGCGCTGGTCACTCGGATGCATCCTTTGCTTCACTGCGCTGGGCACCCCGTCGGCCCGACCCAGGCACCCGGGTTGGAGTACGGGCGCTCGCACTACGGAGCGGGTGATTCCGCCAAGGCCGCCGGGTGGTCGGCATAGCGAAGTAAAGGATGCATTCGAGTGACCAGCGCAGCTGGGCACTCGAAGAAGGACATGAGCGGCGCCGACCACCCGGCGGCCTTGGCGCGCCGCCACCTCGGTCCGCCAGCTCAACCCGCCACCTCAACCGCGCCAAGCGCCCAATCATCACGCAAGGGTGCCCTGCGCCCCCGCCCAAACCGCGTCGCTACATCGACAGCGACCCCTCCCGGAACTCTGTCTTGTCCAGCCACACGTTCACCAGCACCGCCCGCCCCTGCCGCGCCAGCTCACGCGCGCGGCGCAGCACCGGCCGCACCTCGTAGCCGCGCTGGATCAGCAGCCCCTCGGCGCCGAAGCCGGCGGCCACCGCGTGGTAGTCGCTGCGCGCCAGCACCGTGGCGACGTCGTCGCCGAGCATCTTCACCTGCTCGCGCGCGATCTGCGTCCAGCCCGCGTCGTTGCCCACCACCGCGATCACCGGAATGCCCTGGCGCACGAAGCTGTCGAACTCTGCCAGGCCGAAGCCGCACGCACCGTCACCCCAGACCACCCACACTTCGCGTGGCTCGTCGCCGGGGCGCGCCAGCGCCGCCCCCATGGCGAAGCCCGCGCCCACGCCGAGCGTGCCGAACGCTCCAGGGTCCAGCCAGGTCAGCGGCCCGCGCGGGTGCAACACATAGCTGGCGGTGCCGACGAAGTCGCCGCCGTCGGCGACGAACACCGCGCCCTCGCCGGCTTCGGCTTCCAGCGCGCGGAAGAAAGCCAGCGGGTTGACATGGTCGCCTTCGCGCGCCGCCTGCTCGTCGATCTGTGCCTCGCGCTGCGCGTCGCGCTGGCGCAGCGTGGCCGCCCAGTCGGCCCAACGGCCCACCGAAGTGGGCAGCGTCTGCGCCAGCGCACGGAGGAACTGCCCGGCATCGCCGACCGCTGCCACGTCGGGGCGGCGATTCAGCCGCGCGTCCTTGGCGCTGCGATTGGCGGCGATCAGCGTGGCGCTGCGCCGCACGTGGCGCCCGTAGTCCAGGCGGAAGTCGCACGGCACGCCGGCCAGCAGCACGCAGTCGCTCTCACGCAGCGCCTGACGGCGGGCGTGGCGCATCTGCAGCGGGTGGTCACGGCCAAGCAGCCCGCGCGCCATGCCCGACAGGTACACCGGCACGCCAAGCCGCCCCACCGCCTCGGCCAGCGCGTCGGCCTCGTCGGCCTGCACCACGGCCTGGCTGCCGATCACGAACAGCGGCTGCCGCGCACGGTCCAGCATCGCCGCGGCGCGGTGCAGCGCGGCGTCTGCGGCCCGCGGCACCTGCGGCGTGCGCGGTGCCGGCGCCGCCGCGCCGGCATCTGCAAACATGCGCTCGGCGTGGCGGTTCAGGTACCAGCGCAGCGCGCGGTCGGGCAGCGCCTGGCCCTTGCCGGCCGCTTCGGCGTACCACTTGCGGATTTCGGCCTCGGGATACAGCAGGTCCACCGGGCACTCGAGGAACACCGGCCCGGGCACGCCCGAGCGCGCCAGCTCGAAGGCCTCGGCCACCGCCGGCGCCAGGTCGCGCACGCGCCGCAGCTTGTAGAAGCGCTTGACGTGCGGCGCCACCAGCGGTCGCTGGTCGATGTCTTGCAGCGCGCCGCGGCCCTGCAGCGCCGTGGGGGCGGCACCGCCGATCAGCACCACCGGCGACTGCGCCAGCTGCGCGTTCTTCAGTGGCGTGATGGTGTTGGTGATGCCCGGGCCGGCGGTCACCGCCGCCACGCCGGGCAGGCCGGTAAGGCGCGCGGTGGCGTCGGCGGCGAACACCGCGGTGGCCTCGTCGCGCACGTCGACGATGCGGATGCCGCGCGCCTTGGCTGCGGCCAGGATGGGCGAGATGTGCCCGCCGCACAACGTGAAGATGCGCGGCACGCCGTGCGCGGCCAACGCCTGGGCAACGCGGTCGCCGCCATGGGGGCCCGTCATCGCCACTGTCCAATGCAGCCCAGCGGACACCGCGGATCCGGCTTCGCCGGGCCGCCGGTGTTGCCCCCTCGAAGGGGCCGAGCGGGCACGAGCATCGGTCCGGGGGACCGATGCTCCCGCGAGGGCCGCAGGCCGCTTCGGGGGTGGGCCATGCTCACGCCCACAGCACCTTCTTGCTCTTCGCGTACCAGCCCTCGACCAGCGGCGCGACATTGCTCTCGATGCGGCTGCGCTTGATCTTCATCGTCGGCGTCAGCGTCCCGGCCTCGATGGACCAGGCCTCGCGCGCCACCACCAGCATCGCCAGCTGCTCGTAGTCGGCAATCTGCCCGTTGACGCGTTCGAGCAGCGCGGCCATCTCGCCTTCGAAACGGGCACGCAGCTCGGCGTCGTTCGGCAGGCGCGGCCGCAAGTCCTCGGCCGGCACCACCAGCCCATAGGCCGCCGGCTGCCCCACGCCCGAGACCATGCAGCTTTCGACCATCGGGTGCGCGAGCAGCAGGTTCTCGATCGGCGCGGGCGCGACGTACTTGCCCTTGGCGGTCTTGAACAGTTCCTTGGCGCGGCCGGTGATGCGCAGCAGGCCGTTGGGCCGCCGCTCTCCGAGGTCGCCGGTGCGGAAGTACCCGTCGGCGGTGAACGACTCGGCGGTCAGCTCGGGCTGCTTGTAGTAGCCGGCGAACTGGCCGGGCGACTTGATCAGCACCTCGCCATCGGCGCCGAGCTTGACCTCCACACCCTTCATCGGCACGCCCACCCAGCCCGGCTCGGCGGCACCGTCGATGTCGATGCGCGAGCTGTGCGACAGCGAGTTGTCCTCGGTCATGCCGTAGCCCTCGACGAGCTTCAGGCCCAGGCGCCGGTACCACTTGATGAGCTCGGGCGGCAGCGGGGCCGAGCCGCTGCCCGCCGACACCACGGCGTCGAGCCCCAGGCCGGTGAGCACCTTCTTCGCGACGATGCGCCCGAGGATCGGGATGCGCAGCAGCCGGTCGAGCTTGGCCGGCGGCATCTTGGCAAACACCCCCTGCTGGAACTTCAGCCACAGCCGCGGCACCGAGATGAACAGCGTCGGCCGCGCCCGCTTCACGTCCTCGACGAACGACTGCAGCGTCTCGGCGAAGAACAGGTGGCTGCCGCCGTCGATCAACGAGGCGCCTTCGACCCAGCTGCGCTCGAAGCTGTGGGCCAGCGGCAGGTAGGAGATCATGCGGTGTTCGCTGTGCGCGCCCACCCTTTCGCGCACGTCGGCGGCGATGGCGGCGGCGGCCCGCGTGAAGGCGCCGAACGGATTCATCACCCCCTTGGGCGTGCCGGTGGAACCCGAGGTGTAGATGAGCATGGCCAGCTCGTCGGCCGCGCGCTGCGGGCGGCCTTGCAGCGGCGCGGTGCGCGCGACGATGGCGTCCCAGTCACCGAAGGCGCCGCTGGCCGCCGCGGCCCTCGCTTCTGGTGGCGCCAGCGGGAAGGCGATGCACGGCAGGCCGGCGGGCACCCCGGGCTGCTGCTGCGGCCAGGTGTCGAGCTTGCCGACGAACAACGCGCTGGACTCGCTGTGTTCGAGCACGTACTTGATGGTCTCGGCCGTCTCGGTGGGGAAGATCGCCACCGTGGTGTAGCCGCCCAGCCAGATGGCCAGCTCGGCCATGATGAAGTGGGCGCAGTTCTTGGACAGGATGGCCACGCGCGCGCCGCGCGGCAGGCCCAGCCCCTGCAGGTGCGCGGCCATGCGGCGCGCTTCGCCGACCACCTGGCCCCAGGTGTAGTCGACAACCTGGCCACCGCCCACCGGCTGTGTGAGGTAGACGTGGCCGGAGCGGGCGGCCTCGTGATCGAGCACGTGGTCGAGGATGAGGCGATCCATGTCGTGGGGTCTCCGTGTGATGCAGGTGGGTGGCCGCGGCCGATCGGCAATCGCTCGTCGCAGCATTGCCTCGCGAAGCGGCGGCAGGGTAAGCCGGCGCCGCGGCCGGCCCCATCGGGGCAACCCTGAGCCAGCGAGCCCGGCCGGCGGGGCCACCCCGCCCGCAGCGCTCAGTGCGCCGCCGAGCCCTCTCCTCGCACTGCAAACCACGCCGCCCCGGTGGCCAGCGCCGACAAGGCCACGCAGCCCAGGATCACCGGTGCATAGCTGCCGGTTGCGTCGAAAACGCGCCCGGCCGCCCACGGGCCGACCAGGTTGCCGAACGCGGCACCGGTATACAGCGTGCCGATGATCGAGCTCACCGCCCGCGGGCCGAAGAAGTCCATGCACAGCGCCGGCATCAGCGACACGCTGCCGCCATAGCTCAGCCCCATCCACAGTGCAAAGACGGCCAGCGCGGCGTAGCCGGGCGCCAGCCACCACAACAGCATCGACAGCCCCAGCGAGGCCATCACCGCCACCGTGGCCGGGCCTCGGCCCAGGCGGTCGGCCAGGGTGCCCACCACGAAGCGCCCGGTCAGGCTGCCGATGCCGATGAGGCCTACCAGGCCCACCGCCTGCGCGTCGGCCACGCCCATGTCGCGCGCCGAGGCCGACAGGTGCGCGAACGGCACGAACATGCTCGGCGTGCCCAGCAGGCACATCGCGTACAGCCAGCGAAAGCGCGCGCCGGACACCGCTTCGCGCAGCGACACGCCGCTGACCACGCCACCGGCCACGCGGCGCGCGCTGGGCGCGGGCTTGAGCAGCAGCGTGGCCGGCAGCCCGAGCGCCAGCACGAGCACCGCCAGCGCGAGCATGGCGCTGCGCCACGGCCCCTGCGCGATGGCCCAGGCCGCGGCCAGCGGCACCAGCAGCGTGCCCGCGCCGATGCCGGCGCTGGCCAGCCCCGCGGCCAGCCCGCGCCGGCGCGTGAACCACGGTTGCACGCAGCCGATGGAAGGCGTGTAGACCAGCGCGATGCCCACGCCCAGCACCAGCCCGTAAGCCATCGTCACCATGCCCATCGACGTGGAGCGGCTGCCGGCCACCAGCGCCACCACGATGGTGAGCATGCCGGCGCTGGTGACCCGGCGCGGCCCGAAGCGGTCGGCCAGCATGCCGCCGAACGCGCCGAGCGCGAAGTAGACCAGGCCGCTCGTGCCGAACACCAGCGAGACGTCGGCGCGCGCTGCGCCGAACTCGGCCGCAAAGGGCTCGAAGAACGCCGCGAACGAGTACGAGACGCCGAAGATCACCGCCAGCGCCGTGAAGCAGGCCCACACCACCACCCAGCCGTAGGGCGGCTCGTCCGGTGGCGGTTCGGTGGGTGCATTCATGGGGGCCCGAGGCTAGCGCCGATCGGAACCCGGGCAAACCCGCCCCTCAACTCGGGTGTCCCGGGCGCGCGGCAGTGTCACCGCCGCGCGCCCGCCGGGCACGGCTGCGAAGTAGGCTTGCCGCTGGCCGGCACCGGCTGCGGTACCGCCTACACCGAAGCACCAAACCACCGAAGGAGACACACCGCATGAAGAGGACTCTGAGAAAGGCAGTGGCCGTCGCCGCGCTGGCCCTGCTCGCCGCGAACGGCACGCCCGCCCTGGCCACGACGCCGGCACCGGCGCCGGCCTACTTCGTCGACGAGAGCAAGCTGCCCTTCACGGCCCTGCCCGGCCTGCCGGCGCGCCAGCTGTGGGGCGTGCACGACGGCGCCGGCTACCGCATGGAGGTGCCCGACAACTGGAACGGCAAGCTGGTGATGTGGGCGCATGGCTACCGCGGCACCGGGCTCGAGCTCACCGTCGACG
>JAEUPD010000124.1 GCA_016788525.1 Rubrivivax sp. | reverse complement strand
GAACAAGGAGGCTTTCGGCCCCATGTTCTTCGCGTACCTCACCAATGCGGCGCGTCTGGTGATGAGTGACACCGAGCTCACGGCAACTTTGCTCGACATCCCGAGAGTCTTTTCCGAGCCCCTGTTCCGACGTGCGCTCGTTGAGCGGTGCCAGGACGCCGACGTGCGCGCGTTCTGGCGCGGAATCGCCTTGCGCGCTGGTGGCGAGGCCTCGCTCGAGAACGTGGCTCCATACATCGTTTCGAAGTTCGTCGACCTGCAGCAGCCGCCCATGCGCGCCTTCCTGGGGCAAGCCGAGTCAACAATCGATCTCCGCGCCATCATGGACCGCGGTGGCGTGCTGCTCATCAACTTGGCCAAGGGTCTGCTTGGGGAACGACAGAGCCGCTTCCTTGGGTTGTTGTTGACCTCGCGCATTCTGGCTGCCGTGCTGTCGCGCGCGGACCTACCCCCTTCCCAACGCCGCGAAGTGCACCTCGTGGTCGACGAGTTCGGCAGCATGATGACGCCGGCGTTCGAAAGCATGCTCAGCGAAGGACGCAAGTTCGGCCTGCGGGCCCTGCTGGCTCACCAGCACATGGCGCAACTGCCGCCTGCCCTTACGCAGTCCGTGCTGACCAACACCGGTAGCCGCATCCTCTTGCGCCTGGGGGCGCAGGATGCCGAGGCTATGGCCCGGTGGGTTGCGCCCGAGTTCGACGCTCAGGCACTCATGACCCTCCCGGATCGGTATGCGGTGGCCAGGATGCAGGTGCCCGGCGGGGTGACAGCACCGTTCCTGATGAGCACTCTCGAATGCCCGGATCTGTCGGCTGACTCGGCTGCCCGGGAGCGATTCGAAGCGCTGAGGTTGAGTTCTCGGGCGCTGTACTGCAAGGCCGCGGCAGACGTCGACCGCGACATTGCTCGGCGACGGGCAGCCTCGGTGCCGTTGCCATCGACCCCTGCGGACGGAAGCAAGGAAGCGGCTGGTGCAGCGAGCATGCCCTCGTGAGTGACAGGCGTTGGGTCAACGCCAAAGCAGGCTCAACCCACTTCACCGGCTTGCTTGGCGTGAACAGACAGGCCTTACGGCCTCCGAAGGCGGGACGGACGAAGACCAGTGCTCCCGCGGTTAGCAACCCATGCGACGGGCGCGCGCTTCAGGCTACAGTTGCTTTGCTGTGGATTCGGCCCCGCCGAGAGTCCAACCTACGCTGCAAGCAGTTGGTGTGGGGTTTTCTGTGGGGTTCCTAGGCCGGCACTGACAAGAAATGCATACGCGACAAACACTTGGCGTCGAACTCGAAGTTCAGGTGCAGAACATCGAGTGAGGGTTCACGGGGGTCTCGCCGCGCAGCGCAAGGCATCCACCCTCTTCTCGCTGCTGCTGGAAGTGGCGGGCGACACCGCGGGCGCCTTTGTGCTGGTCGCACCCGGGCAGACGCCGGAGCCGCCCCGCTACGAGGCCACGGCATGGGAAGCCATCGCAGCCATCCTGGCCAAGCGGTCGGCCTTTGCGATCGACATCCACGAGCAAGGCGCGCGCACCTCCCTGGCCGGGGCCCAGGACAAGACCAGCCTGGCGATCTTCGACGACGGCGTGCCGCGGCTGCCCAAGGGCACTTCGCCATCGACCCACATCCTCAAGCCCAACATCCGCCGCCTGGCCAAGGTGTGGCACTCGGCCGCGAACGAGACCATCGTGATGCGAGCCGCGGCTTTGACTGGCCTGCCGACAGCCGAGGTCTTCTACGAACCGCACGCCGAAGCCTGCGTCGTGCGCCGCTTCGACCGCCGGCTTCGCGCCGACGGCACGCTGGCCCGGCTGGTGCAGTACGACCTGTGCCAACTGGCCGGCACGGTGTCGGATCGCAAGTACGAGAAGGAAGGCGGCCCGGGCCTGGCCGCGTGCGCCGAACTGATCCGCCGCTACAGCGCACAGCCCGCCGTCGACCTGCGCCACCTGGTGCGCTGGGTGTTCTTCAACCTGTACGTCGGCAACAACGACAGCCATGCCAAGAACCTGTCGATCTGCAGCGTGCCTGGCCAGGGCGTGACGCTGACGCCGTTCTACAACCTGATGTGCACGCGGCTGTACCCGGGCCTGTCGCCCGAGTTCGCGTTTGCAATTGGCGGCGAGGTCAGGCCAGGCGAACTGGGCGCCGAGGATCTGGCCCTGATGGCCAGGCAGTTGGGCATGCAACCGCGCTTCGTGGCTCAGCAGGCGCAGGACATGGCGGACCGCGTGCCTGCCGCCATCGACCAGGCCACGCGCGAGATCGCGCCGTCGCTGACGCCATCGGCGCGCACGCTGGCCGAGAGGCTCGAGCGCTTCGTGTCGTCGCACACCAGGAAGCTTGTAGCACGCCTCACATCGGCACCATGATGCCGCCGGCCGGGCGGTCGCTGCACCCGCCCCGTGCCGGGCTCCGCTCAGGCCCGACGCAACAGCCGCAGCGCTTCGCCCGCCACCGCCTGCGCGGTGATGCCGAAGTGCTCGTACAGCTGCTCGGCGGGCCCCGAAGCGCCGAAGCCTCGCATGCCCACGAAGGCGCCGCTGTCGCCCAGGTAGCGGTCCCACCCGAACCGCACGGCAGCCTCCACCGCCACGCGCACGGCGACCCGGCCCAGCACCTGCTGCCGATAGGCCTCGTCCTGCTCGTCGAAGATCTCGCAGCAGGGCATGGACACCACTGCCGTGGCCACGCCCTGGGCCTGCAGCAGCCCTCGGGCGTGCAGCGCCAGCGCCACTTCGGACCCCGTGGCCAGCAGCGTCACCTGGCGTGCGGCGCCCTCGGCCTCCATCAGCACATAGGCACCGTGCCGGCTCAGGCACTCGGCCGCATGGCCGTGTCGCACCAGGGGCAAGGCCTGCCGCGCGAACACCAGGCTGCATGGGCCGGTGCGGTGCTGCAGCGCCAATTCCCAGCATTCGGCGGCTTCCACCGCGTCGGCCGGGCGGAACACGCGCATGTTGGGCATCGCGCGCAACGCCGCCAAGCCTTCCACCGGCTGGTGCGTGGGGCCGTTGCGGCCGATGCCGATGGAGTCGTGGCTGAAGACGAACTTCACCGGCAGGCCCATCAGGGCGGCCATGCGCATCGCCGGGCGCTCGTAGTCGGCAAACGCCAGGTAGGTCACGGCCAGCGGCAGCACGCCGCCGTGCGCGGCCATGCCGTTGGCCATGGCGCCCATCACATGCTCGCGCACGCCGCAGTGCACATAGCGGCCCAGGCGATCGGTGGCGGTGAAGGCGGCCAGGCCGCGCTTGTGATTGGTGGGCGCCTCCAGGTCGGCGCAAGCCACCAGGCGTTCGGGCAGCACCGGATCCAGGGCCTCGTTGATTTCGGCCGACAGGAAGATGCCGCTGGCCGCGGGCGCAGCGGACTGCGCCGCCTGCTTGTACGCGGCCAAGGCCTGCTGCCAGCCGGCGGGCAGCTCGCCCACCAGCCGGCGTTCGAACTCCGCGCGCTGCGCCGCGGGCAGGGCGGCCACGCGTCGCCGCCAGGCATCGCGTTCGGGCTGCGCGCGGCGGCCGGCCTCGCGCCACCGCGCCAGCACCTCGGGCGGCACCTCGAAGGGCGCGTGCGGCCACCGCAGCGCTTCGCGCGCCTGCGCGGCATCTTCGGCAAAGAGCCTGGCACTGTGGCCGCCACGCTGGCCCTGCAGCCTGGGCAGGCCCTTGGCGATGGTCGTGCGGCAGGCGATGAATGAAGGCCGCGGGTCGGCCTTGGCCGCCGCGATGGCGCCCGAGACGGCCTCCAGGTCGTGCCCATCCACTTCCACCACATGCCAGCCGGCCACGCGGCAGCGCTCGGCCACGTCCTCGCTGATGGAAAGTTCGGTGCTGCCGTCGTCGGTGATGCGGTTGTCGTCCCACAGCAGGATGAGCCGCCCCAGCCGCAGGTGCCCGGCCAGCGACAGCATTTCCTGCCCCACGCCTTCCTGCAGGCAGCCATCGCCTACGAAGGCGTAGGTGTGGTGGTGGACGATGCCGTCGCCGTAACGTGCGTTCAAGCTCGCCTCGGCCACTGCCATGCCCAGCGCGTTGGCGATGCCCTGGCCCAGCGGGCCGGTGGTCACTTCGATGCCGGCGGCGAGGTCGCGTTCGGGGTGGCCTTCGCAGGGCGAGCCAAACTCGCGAAAGCGCCGGACCTCCTCGATCGGAAACGCCGCATGCCCGGTAAGGTGCAGCAGCGCATACAGCAGCATCGAACCGTGGCCGTTGCTCAGCACCACGCGGTCGCGGTCGGGCCAGGTGGGGCAGGCGGCGTCGAACTTCAGGTGCCGGGTGTACAGCGCCGTGGCGATCTCGGCCATGCCCAGCGGCACGCCCTGGTGGCCTTCGCCGGCACGAACGATGGCGTCGATGGCCAGGAAGCGGATGGCATGCGCCATCCTGCCCGCCAGCGGCGCTTCAACCGCCCGCGCCGGCACGCGCTGCCCGCCCATGTCAGCCCAGCCAGGCCCTGATGCGCGCAGCCAGGGCATGGCCGCTGATGCCGTAGCGGTCATGCAGCGTGGGCAGGGCCCCGGCATCGAGGAACGCATCGGGCAGGCCGGCCAGCTGAAAGCCGGCCGGCTGCACGCGGTGGCGCAGCAACGTGCCGGCCACCGCCTCGCCCAGGCCGCCGACGACCGAGTGGTTCTCCGCCACCACCACCAGGCGGTGCCGGACGCGCGCCGCCTGCACGATGGCCGCTTCATCGAGCGGCTTGATGGTCGGGCAATGCAGCACCGCCACGCCCACCTTGTCGTGCGAAAGGGTCTGCGCCGCCTCCAGCGCCCGCATGGTGAGCAGGCCGGCGCTGATGACGAGCACGTCGGCGCCCACGCGCAGCATCTTCGCGCGGCCCAGCTCGAAGCGGTAGCCTTCCACCTCGTCCAGCACCAGCGGCACCTGCCCGCGCAGCAGCCGCATGTACACCGGGCCGGGGTGGGCAGCGATCTGCGGCACCGCCTGCTCGATGTCCAGCGCATCGCACGGGTCGACGATGGTCAGCCCGGGCACGCCGCGCATCATGGCGATGTCTTCGATGGCCGCGTGGCTGGGGCCGTAGCCTGTGGTCAGGCCTGGCAGCGCGCAGCAGATCTTCACGTTCAGGTGTTCCTCGGCGATCACCTGGTGGATGAAGTCGAATGCGCGGCGCGTGCCAAAGGCGGCATAGGTGGTGGCAAAGGGCACCAGACCTTCCTTGGCCATGCCGCCAGCCGCGCCCATGAGCAGCTGCTCGGCCATGCCCATCTGGAAGAAGCGCTCGGGGTAGGCCTGGGCAAACAGGTGCAGGTCGGTGTACTTGGCCAGGTCGGCGGTCAGGCCCACCACCTCGGGGTGCTGCGCCGCCACCTCGACCAGCGCCTTGCCGAACGGCGCGGCGCGCACGCGCTGCCCCTCGCCCGCGATGCTGGCGATCATCGCCGAGGTGGTCAGGCGCGGCTTCTTCTCCACCACGGTGTTCATGCCAGGGCTCCTTCGGGTTGCGCAGCGTCCAGTACCGCCAGGGCCTGCTGCCACTCGGGGGCTTCCACGCGGATGAAGTGGTTCTTCTCCCGCGTCTCCAGGAAGGGCACGCCCTTGCCCATCAGGGTGTCGAACAGGATGACGCGAGGCCGGTTCTCGGCGCAGGCGCGCGCCGCATCGAAGGCCGCCAGCACCGCGGCCAGGTGATTGCCGTCCACGCGCTGCACGTGCCAGCCGAACGCCGCCCACTTGTCGGCCAGCGGCTCGAATCCCAGCACCTTGCCCGAGGGGCCGTCGGCTTGCTGGTTGTTGATGTCCACCAGGCAGATCAGGTTGTCCAGGTGGTGGTGGGCGGCGGCCATCGCGGCCTCCCAGGTGGAGCCCTCGTCCAGTTCGCCGTCGCTCATGGAGTTGTAGACGAACGCCGGGTTGCGCTTGTGCTTCAGGGCCAGCGCCATGCCCACACCGATGACCAGCCCCTGGCCGAGCGAGCCGCCGCTCATCTCCATGCCCGGCGTGTAGGTGGCCATGCCGCTCATCGGCAGGCGGCTGTCGTCGGCACCGTAGCTTTCGAGTTCGCTCTCGGGAATGACCCCGGCCTCGATGAGCGCGGCGTAGTGCGCGATGGCGTAGTGCCCGTGCGAGAGCAGGAAGCGGTCGCGGCCTTCCCAGCGGGGCTCGGCCGGGCGCAGCTTCAGCGCATGGCGGTAGGCCACGGCCAGCACGTCGGCGTAACCGAGCGCCTGGCCGATGTAGCCCTGCCCCTGCACCTCGCCCATGCGCACGGCCAGGCGGCGGATGCGCCAGGCGGCCGCCGCGAGTTCTTCAAGTTGTCGATGGCTCATTCGATGTCTCTCGGGTCGCTCACTCGAATCTCACTCGAGGATACCGGCCGGCACGCGGGGCACCCGCGCCATGATGCTCCCGCCGCCCGCGCGTGCCGGCAAGGGAAGTCCCTTCAACCTAAGATGACGGTTCGTCATCTGACCTGCGGGTGAACTCCATGGCCTCACTGCCTCCCGTGGCGAACCTGCTGGCCTTCGAAGCCGTGGCACGGCGCCGCAGCTTCACCGTGGCGGCCGCCGAGCTGCACCTCACCACCTCGGCCATCAGCCACCAGGTGGCGCGCCTGGAGTCCGATCTCGGCGTGCGGCTGTTCGATCGCAGCGCGCACGGCGTGCGGCTGAGCCTGCCCGGGCAGCGCTACCTGGAGCGCGTGGCCGGCGCGCTGGAGGCCATCGCCTCGGCCACCGAGGACCTGCGCCAGGGCCTGCGCAACAGTCTGTACGTGCATTGCGCTCCGACCCTGGCAAGCCAGTGGCTGATGCCGCGGCTGAGCCGCTTTGCCGCGGCCCACTCGGACATCTCGCTCAACCTCTCGGCGGCCCACTCGCACAGCGACTTCGCGCTGGGCCAGGTGGACCTGGACATCCGCTACGGCGTTCCGCAATGGGGCAGCCTGGTGGTCGAGCCGCTGTTCGAGGAGCGCATCGTGCCGCTGGCCAGCCCCGCGTTCATCCGCGCAAATCGGCTCAAGCGCATCGAGCAACTGAAGGACGTGCCGCTGATCCAGAGCAACGTGAGCATCGTGCAGTGGGCCGACTGGCTGCACGCCTTTTCCGACCTGCGCGCACCCGAGCGCTTCAGCCTGCGGTTCGACCGCGCGCAGATGTCGCTGGACGCCGCCACGCAGGGCCTGGGCGTCGCGCTGGAGAGCACCACCAACGCCGAGCAGCACCTGGCGCAAGGCAAGCTCCGCCCGGTGTTCGGGCCGGACAACGCACTGAAGGTGAAGGCGCATTTCCTGGTCTACCCGCCCAAGCATGCACGTCGCTCCACCGTGGAGGCGTTCCTGTCCTGGATCCATGGGGAGGCAGCCCGCGCTTCAACAGGGTGAGCGGCCGGCGCCACCCCGGGCGCCCAAGGGCAAGCCATCGGCCGCAGCGGGCACATGCCGTGCGCACCGCCCCCGCGTCCACGCAAGAGCCCGGCCCGAGCGCCGGAACAGAGGAGCGTCGAGCCATGCTGAAGAAGGAAGTCGAGCGGGGCCCCGGCGGCACGGTGCTGCTGATGGACTCCATCACCAAGGTGGCGCCGTCCGACCAGGGCGCCATCGTCGTGAGCGCCTCGCACGGTGGCGCCAGCTCGGGCGAGATTGCGCTCGAGGTGCCGCTGAAGCTGGTGATCTTCAACGACGCCGGCATTGGCAAGGACGCGGCCGGCGTCGCCGCGCTGGCCATGCTGCAAGTGCGTGGCGTGGCCGGTGCCACGGTTTCGCACACCAGCGCACGCATCGGCGACGCGCTGGACATGTGGGAGTGCGGCGTGCTCTCGCACCTCAACGCCGCGGCGCTGGCGCTCGGGTTGAAGGCGGGGGAGCGATTGCAGCCGGCGCTGAGGCGGTTGACGCGGGGCTAGGAGTTGGACGGCAGGAATCGAGGCCCGCGATTTCGCCCGCCCGGACTCCTGGGCACCTGGGCGGCTGGTCAGCGAGGCGTCGCTTGCGCCCCGGGCGGGGCGGTCACGATCGACTTCAGGCCGGGCCGCGGCACGCTGAGCGCGGCCGTGTCGGGCCGCAGCCGCGCCAGCCCGTCGATGCCGGCAAAGGCGTGTTCCAGCGCCTGCGCCGCATTGAGCAGCTCGATGTCGCCACCGAAGCGACCGATGACCTGCAAGCCGAAGGGCAGGCCGCGGGCGTCGGCGCCGCAGGGCAGCGAGAGCGCGGGGTTGGTCGCCAGCGTGGGCACGTAGGCCAGTGCCAGCCAGTGGTAGTAGTTGCGCAGCTTGTGGCCGTCGAGCTCTTCGACGTACAGCTGCGTCCACGGAAAGGGCGAGACCGCCGTGGCGGGCGCGAGCACCAGGTCGTAGTCGCGAAAGGTCGCCTGGAAGCGGCGGAACATCCGCGTCTGCTCGGCATGTGCCCAGGCGGCATCGGCCAGCGTCATGGCGCTGGCCAGTTCGATGTTGGCGCGGATGTTGGGCCCGAGCTGTTCGCGCTGCTTGTCGTAGCGCTCCTGGTGGCTGGCGAGGAAGTTCTGCGCGCGCACGATGTCGAAGCAGCGATCGGCCTCGCCCAGGTCGAAGGCGACTTCGTCAGCGCTGCGAAACAGCTGCCGCATCGCCGCCACGCGCTGGCGCATCACCGCGCGCATCTCGGTGCTGACCGGGCACTGGCCGAAGTCGGTGGTCCAGGCCACGCGCAGGCTGCCGAGGTCGGCCAGGCGTTCGCCGGCCACCGCCTGCGGATCCAGCGGGCGCGACAGCGGGTCGCGGGTGTCCACGCCCACCTGTGCGGCGAACAGCAGCCGCGCATCGGCCACCGTGCGCCCCATCGGGCCGAGCACCGAGATCGGCGTCCAGCCGAGCGGGCGGCCGTCCATCGGGACCAGGCCGGGCGAGGGCCGAAAGCCCACCACGCCGCACATGGCTGCCGGGGTGCGCAGCGAGCCGCCGGTGTCGGAGCCGGTGCAAAGCGGCAGCATGTCGGTGGCCAGGGCCGCAGCCGAGCCGCCCGAAGAGCCGCCGGCCGTGAGTGTGGGATCAAAGGGGTTGCCGGTGGCGCCCCACACCGGGTTGCGCGAGTTGGCCCCGGCGCCGAACTCCGGCACATTGGTCTTGGCCACCACGATGGCGCCCGCCGCACGCACCAACGCCACCTGCGCCGAGTCGCGCGCCGGCACATGGCTGCGGTACAGCGGCGAGCCGTAGGTGGTGAGCAGGCCCTCGGTGTCCTGCAAGTCCTTGATGCCCACCGGCAGCCCGTGCAGCCGCGCGAGCGGCTCGCCGCGCCGCACCGCCGTCTCCGCCGCCAGGGCCTCGGCGCGTGCGCGCTCGTAGCCCTTGGCGGCGATGGCATTGACGGCCGGATCGATGGCCTCGATGCGCGCGATGCACGCTTCGAGCAATTCCACCGGCGAGACCTCCTTGGCGCCGATCATGCGGCGCAAGGTGGTGGCCGGCAGGCCGGTCAGCGAGGTGGAGGAAGCGCGGCTCATGGCGTGAACGGGTCAAAGGCGCTCAGAAGATCAGGCCCGGCTGCGCTTCCTTGTCCAGCGGCCAGATCGGCCGCTTGATCTTCGTGTACGGCAGCTTGAGGTAATTGCGCGCCAGCGGCCCGTCGGACTCGACGTAGATCACCTTCTTGGCGATCGGCCCGAAGGCGGCCATGAAGTGGTTGGTGGACTTCACGGCCAGGATCTTGCGCGCCAGCGGATCGATGCCGAGGTTGGCAAAGAGCTCGAGCCCCAGCGCCTGCGTGCGCTTGGTGATCAGCACGACCTCCACGCCGCCGATGCGCACCGCGGCGCAGTCGCCCAGCGGCACCTTGGTCGGCCCGAAGCTTTGCCAGCAGTCGTGCGCAAGCGCGCTCACCTCCACCAGCGCATCCACCGGCGGGCCCGATGCCGGGCTCGTCTTGCCGCCGAAGCGCAAGGGGAAGCGCGCGCCCTGGCCGGCGTCGAAACACAGGCGCACGGCGATCGGGTCCCACACCGGGCCGAGTGCCGCGCCCTGGGCATCGCTGGCGATCAGTTGCCTGAGGATCGTCGTGTTGTCCGAGGGGGCGCCGCCGCCGGCGTTGTCTGCCGGGTCGGCGATCACCACGGGCGCACCGTCGAAAGCCATCGCGGCCCTCACACCGTCGGCCACGCTCAGGAACTCGGGCATCGTGCGCCCGCGCATCGAGACGAACTCCTCGCCCAGCCGCGTGGCCAGCGCGTCGGCACGGGCCTTGTCGCCATCGGCCACGACGAGGATGCGCCCGCTCAGTTCTTCCACGTCGGCGTACGGAAAGCAGTGCACCGCCGAGACCGAGAGGATGCCGTCCTTGCCTTCGAGCGCCATCATGCGGTCGACAAAGCCGCGCATCAGCGGCAGCGTGGTCGGGTAGCTGCCGATCTGGCGGCAGTCGTACAGCGACATCACCGGCCTGATCTCGCCGCGCAGCGTGCGCAGCACGAGGGTCAGCAGGTCTTCCGCGCGATCGGCCACGTCGGTGTGCGGGAACTCCTTGTAGCAGATCATGATGTCGCAGTGGCGCATCCGCTTCAGCGTCATGTGGCAATGCGGGTCATGCTCGACGCCGATCACGCAGCGCGCGCCGACGATGGCGCGCGCGCGCTCGAGCAGGTCGCCTTCGACATCGTCGTAGCCGTGCGCCACCATCGCGCCGTGCAGGCCGAACAGCACGGCATCCAGCGGCAGCGCGGCGCGCAACTGGCCGAGCACCTCGTCGCGCATGAACTCGTAGTCGGCGCGGTTCACCGTGCCCGCCGGGCTGGCGGCGAAGCAGCTGCCTTCGACGAGCGCGAAGCCCTCCTTGGCCGCGCGCTGGCGCGCGACAAACAGCGGTGCCGTGCACATGCGCGGCGCATCCGACGGGTGCTCGCCGGGGCGCAGGAAGACGCTTTCCTTGAAGGCGTCGATGCTGGTGGGCAGCGGCGAGAAGGTGTTGGTTTCGGTGGCGATGGTGGCCGAGAAGATGCGCATGCCTTGGGCTCCTGGCGGACGAGACGATCAGGCGCCGGGTTCGACGAAGGTCGGCGGCGTCCAGGTGGTCGCCTCGTCCAGCGGGTAGGTCGGGCGCGGCAGCCGCTTCCAGTCGAAGGTATGCAGTGCCGGTGAAGTGAGGCCCGGGCAGTCGACTTCGAAGATGCGCTCGGGCGGGAAGTGTTCGTCGAAGCCGGCGCGGAAGTGGCCGCGGCTCTTGAGCACCAGCGTGCGCACGGCGAAGAGGTCCACGCCCAGGCATTCGAGCTGCATCGGGTCCAGGCACTGCTGGCGGTTGGAGATGACGGCCACGGCGACGCCACCCGCATCGGCGCCCAGGTGCAGCAGCGCGCTCGGCCCCATGGCGGCCGCCCCACCCTTCATGACCCCGCGGCGCCCGATGATGGCGCCGTCGCTCAGTGCGGACACCTTCGCCTCGGCTTCGAAGGGCTGCGAGAAGGCGTTGTCTTCGGCGCTGTTGAAGCGTGCGGTGAAGCGCGCGCCCACGCCGCGGTGGTGCGCCTGGGCGGCGAGCGCCGCATCGTTGAAGACACCGAGCACCACGCCGAGGGCGCCGGCCTCGACCAGGGCGCGCAGCAAGTAGGTGGTGTTGCCGCGGCCGCCGCCGCCCGGGTTGTCGGCCACGTCGGCCAGCAGCACCGCGGGCCGGCTCGCATCGGCGCCGGCATCGAGCGCCAGCTTCACCGCTTCGGCCAGCGGCGTCATCGCCCGCTTGAAGCGCTGGCGCATGGCCCAGGTGCGCTCGCACAGTTCGCTGGCCAGCGCATGCGCGGCGCGCCGGTTGCCGTGGCGCGCGGTGACGATGGCGCTGTAGCCGTTCTTCGGGCAGTCGCTGAAGATGAAGCCGGCCATGATCGAGACGTTCATGATGTCGCCACCCACGCGCGTCTGGCCGTGGCGGATCATGTCGCCGTAGGGGCTGTCGGGGCCTGGCGCCGTGAGCAGCGTGATCGAAGGCGGCGTCAGCGGCAGCTTGACCATGGCCACCGCGGTCTTCGTGCCGGCGAGCAGCTCGCGCATGTGCCGGGCCGCCTCGGCACCGCGCTCGCGAATGTCGGTGTGCGGGTTCTCGAGATAGCCGACGAAGACGTCCAGGTGGTCCACCATCTTGTGGCTCACGTTGGCGTGCAGGTCGAACACGCCGATCACCGGCACCGCCGGCCCGACGCGCCGGCGGATCAGCTCGAGCAGGTCTCCGTCAGGATCGTCCGAAACGGTGGCCAGCGCCGCGCCATGCGCCACGACGAAGACGCCGTCGAGCGCGCCCGCGTCGCGCAGGCCGGCGTCGATCTCGGCAAGCAGGGTGTCGAAGAATGACTGCTCCACCGGGCCGCCCGGGTGGGCCAGCGCGATGCGCAGCGGCACGGCGCTCCAAGGGCCGCTGCGATCCATCTGCTGGACGAAGCCCGGCAGGTCCTGCGTCGTGCGGCAGGCGCCACCGCGGGCCTGCCGCAGGATTTCTTCGCCCCGGATGTCGCACGTGGCCGCGAAGTGCTCGGCGGTGGTCGCCGGCGAGAAGCGGTTGCACTCGATGGCGAAGCCGAGGATGGCGATGCGGGGGTTGTTCGCGGGCATGACTGACCTACTTCGGGCTCTCGGCCGACGAGGGTGCCGCCACGGGCAGCCGATCGAAAGGCCCACCGGCCGGCCGCAGGTGGCAGGCCACCCAGTGCGCGGGCTTCACCTCCGCCAGCGGCGGCGCTTCGGTGCGGCAGCGCGGTTGCGCATGCGGGCAGCGGGTGTGGAAGTGGCAGCCGGGTGGCGGCGTCATCGGGCTGGGCACGTCGCCCTGCACGATGAGGCGCTCGCGGCGCAGCCCGGGCTCGGGCAGCGGCGCGGCGGCGAGCAGCGCTTCGGTGTACGGGTGCAGCGGCGCGCCGAAGAGTTCGGCGTTGTCGGCCAGCTCGACGATGCGGCCCAGGTACATCACCGCGATGCGGTGGCCGATGTGCTCGACCACCGCCAGGTCGTGCGAGACGAAGAGGTAGGCCAGGCCGCGCTCTTCCTGCAGGTCGATGAGCAGGTTCAGCACCTGCGCCTGCACCGAGACGTCTAGCGCCGAGACCGGCTCGTCGGCCACGATGAGGCTGGGCTCGAGCGCGAGCGCGCGCGCGATGCCCAGGCGCTGGCGCTGGCCGCCGGAGAACTCGTGCGGGAACTTGTTGGCCACGTCGGCGCGCAGGCCCACCCGTTCCAGCAACGCCGCAGTGCGCTCGGCCAGGGCTTCGCCCCTGGAGATGCCGAAGTTGGTCAGCGGCTCGCCGACGATGGCCGCGGCCGACAGGTGCGGGTTCAGCGACGAGTACGGGTCCTGGAACACCATCTGCATGCGGCGGCGGTGCGCCCGCAACTGCACCTCGGGCAGGCTGGTGATGTCCAATCCGGCCAGCTCCACCGTGCCTGCGGTGGGTTCGAGCAGGCGCATCACCGTCTTGGCCACGGTCGTCTTGCCGCAGCCGGACTCGCCCACCAGGCACAGCGTCTGCCCGCGCTCGATCTCGAAGGTGACACCATCGACCGCGCGCACCTGGCCCACGGTGCGGGCAAGCACGCCGCGCTGCACCGGGAAGTGCTTCTTCAGATCGCGCACGCGCAGGATCGGGCCGGCGTCTGCGGCTCTTTCGGCGGCGGCGGAGGCCATGGCGGCGGCGTTCATCGCGTCGGCGCCGCGAAGCGCGCGGCCTCCCAGCAGGCGGCCAGGTGGGCCGGTGCGTGCACCTCCAGCGGCGGGCGCTCGCGGGCACAGCGCTCGGTGGCGAAGCTGCAGCGCGGCGCGAAAGCACAGCCGGCGATGGGCTCGCGCAGCGAGGGCACGATGCCCGGGATCTCCTGCAGCCGGCCGCGCACGCTGGCGCGCCGCCCCGCCGCCGTGCGCCGCGGGATCGAGCTCAGCAGGCCGCGCGTGTAGGGATGCAAGGGGTTGCCGAAGAGCTGCTCGACCGACGCCTCCTCCACCTTGCGGCCGGCGTACATGACGATGGCGCGGCGCGCCGTCTCGGCGATCACGCCGAGGTCGTGCGTGATGAGGACGATGGCCGTGCCCAGCCGCTCCTTCAGCTCGGCCATCAGGTGCAGGATCTGCGCCTGGATCGTCACATCCAGCGCCGTGGTCGGCTCGTCGGCGATCAGCAGCTTCGGGTTGCAGGCCAGCGCGATGGCGATCATCACGCGCTGGCGCATGCCGCCGGAGAGCTGGTGCGGGTACTCGCCGGCACGCCGCCGAGGGTCGGCGATGCGCACCAGCGAGAGCATCTCCACCGCGCGTTCGCGCGCCTGGCGCGAAGCCTGCGCCTGGTGGATGCGCAGCGACTCGGCGATCTGCTCGCCCACGGTGAGCACCGGGTTGAGCGAAGTCATCGGCTCCTGGAAGATCATCGAGATGCGGTTGCCGCGGATGCGCCGCATCTGGCTTTCGGCCAGGGTGGTGAGCTCGGTGCCTTCGAAGCGCACCGAGCCCCCGACGATGCGCCCGGCCTGCGCCGGCACCAGCCGCATGACCGAAAGCGCGGTCACGCTCTTGCCGCAGCCCGACTCGCCCACGATGCCCAGCGTTTCGCCGCGCCGCACGTCGAACGACAGCTCGTCCACCGCGCGCACGACGCCCTCGCGCGTGAAGAACTGGGTGCGCAGCTCGCGCACGCTGAGCACGCTGGGCGCCTGCGCCGCGTCCATCACATGCGCCGCGCGATGCGCGGGTCCAGCGTATCGCGCAGCCCGTCGCCGACCAGGTTGATGGCCAGCACCGCCACGGCCAGGAACAGGCCGGGAAAGAAGATGATCCAGGGCGAGATCTGGAAGTAGATGCGCCCCAGCGACATGATGTTGCCCCAGCTCGGAATCTCCGGCGGCGTGCCGGCACCCAGGAACGACAACCCGGCCTCGATGAGCACGGCCGAGGCGCACACGTAGGTGGCCTGCACGATCAGCGGCGCCCAGGTGGAAGGCAGGATGTGGCGCGTCATGATCAGGCGCGCCGGGGTGCCGCTGGCCACCGCCGCTTCGATGTAGGGCAGGCCGCGCACGGTGAGCACCACGCTGCGCACCAGGCGCACCACGCGTGGAATCTCCGGGATCGAGATGGCGACGATGACGATGACGAGGCTCGCCTTCATCAGCGTGATGAGTGCGATGGCCAGCAGGATGGCCGGAATGGCCATCAGCCCGTCCATCAGGCGCATCACCGTGTCGTCGACCCTTCGGTAGTAGCCGCACAGCACGCCGATGACCAGCCCCACGGCGGTGGCGATGATCGCGACGCTGACCCCCACGATGAGCGAGATGCGCGTCCCGTAGACAACGCGGCTGTAGACATCGCGCCCGAACTGGTCGGTGCCGAACCAGAACTGCGCCGACGGGCGCTTCAGCCGGTTCAGCGGGTCGAAGCCGAGCGGGTCGTTGGCGATCGCCGGCGCGATGAGCGCCAGCACGACGAAGACGGCGAGGATCGCGCCGCCGATGACGATGGTGGGGTTGCGGCGCGCCCAGTCCCAGCGGCGCACCGTGGGCGCCGGGGTAGCGACTTCGAGGCTGGCGACGGCGGCCATGTTCGCGGGCACCGGTTCAGTAGCGGATGCGCGGGTCGAAGAACACGTAGCTGATGTCGATCAGCAGGTTCACCAGCACCTTGGCGCCGGCAAACAGGATGATCAACCCCTGGATGATCGGGTAGTCGCGCTTGAGGATGGCATCCACCGTGAGCCGCCCGAGCCCCGGGATGTTGAAGACGGTCTCGGTGATGACCACGCCGGAGATCAGCAGCGTGAGGCCGATGCCGATGACGGTGACGATGGGCACCGCGGCATTCTTCAGCGCATGGTGCAGCAGCACGCTCATGGCGCTGGCCCCCTTGGCGTGCGCGGTGCGGATGTAGTCCTCCGACAGCACCTCCAGCACGCTGGCGCGCGTGATGCGCGCAATCAAGGCCGTGTACACCATGCTGAGAGCGAAGGCCGGCAGCACGATGGAGCGTGCGGTCTCGCCGATGCCTTGCGCCAGCGGCTTGTAGCCTTGCACCGGCAGCCAGCGCAGCTCGATGGCGAAGAGGTAGATCAGCAGGTAGCCGACGAGGAACACCGGCACCGCAAAGCCCAGCACCGACAGGCCCATCACGATGCGGTCGACCGCGGTGCGCGCCTTCCACGCGGCCAGCACGCCCAGCGGCACCGCGAAGGCGACCGCCAGCACCAGCGTGGACACCGCCAGCACCAGCGTGGGCTCCAGGCGCTGCTTGACCAGCGAGAGCACCGGCAGGTTGGAAAAGATGGACGTGCCCAGGTCGCCGCGCAGCAGGTTCATCACGTAGATGCCGAACTGCTCCCAGATCGGGCGGTCCAGCCCGAGCTTGCGGCGGATGCCGTCGATCTCCACCGGGCTGGCATCGTCGCCGGCGATGATGGCCGCCGGGTCGCCAGGCGTCAGGTGCAGCAGGATGAAGACGAACATCGCCACCACGACCATCACCGGGATGGTCGCGAGCAGGCGGCGGATGATGTAGGCGGTCATTGCGTTAGGGCGCCCCAGCGTCCGTGGCGCGCCAAGGCGGCCGGGGCGTGGGCTCTGCTCGTGTCCTCTTTCGGCGGACCAGCTTCGCTGGTCCCCCGAATGCCCCCTTTACCTCGCTGAGCCCACGCCCCGGCGGCCTTGGCGTGGCACCGACATCTGTTCGCGAGGCAGGGTGGCGCGCCACCATGGGTGCAGGATCGGGCCGACGGGGTGCCCTGCTCAGCGAGGTAAAGGGGGCATTCGAGGGCCGAGCGCAGCTCGGCGCTCGAAAGAGGACACGAGCGGAGCAGGGCACCCCGCCGGCCCGATCCCGCCACAAGCGGCAGCGGCGGACCAAGGCGCCCAGGACTACTGCCACTCAGGCCCCTGCGCCCGCGCGGACAAGGCCTACTTCTTCTCGATGTTCCACATCGGCGGCACCGATGGCATCGTCTGCACGCCCGAGAGCCGATCCGATCGATACGCCACCGGAGTGCGCCACTGCGCGAACGAGATGTAGGGCACCTGCTCGTAGGCGCGCTTGGAGAGGTCCACGGCCAGCCGCTTGCGCGTGGCGGTGTCGGTGGCGAAAGCCCATTCCTTGCGCAGCTCTTCGAAGCGCTGGTCGCAGGGCCAGCCGAACCAGGCCTTCTCGCAGCCCATGCCGATGGAGGTGTGCGTCACCGGGCTCGAAGAGGTGAGCACGGTGGTGCCGGTGATGAAGATGTTCCAGCCGCCCTGGGCCGGGGGCTCCTTCTTGGCGCGCCGCGAAACCACGGTGCCCCAGTCCATGGCCTGCACGTCCAGCTTGAGGAAACCGGCCTTGCGCAACTGCTGGATCATCACCAGGTTGGCCGGGTTGATGTAGTTGTGATCGGTGGCGTGCAGGATGGTGATCGGCTCGCCCTTGTAGCCCGCTTCCTTGAAAAGCGCTTCGGCCTTGGCGACATCCTTGGGCCCTTTGTAGGGTTCGCTGCCGGCGTCGGTTTCCATCGCGACGCCGCAACCCCAGTAGGAGAAACACAGCGTCTGCAGGCTCTTGTCGGCCGAGATCGTATTCAGGTAGTCGGCGTTGTTGATGAGGTACAGCATCGCCTGGCGCGCCTTCACATTGTTGAAGGGCGGGTGCAGGTGGTTGAGCTGCAGGATCCCCATGGTGCCCATGGCCGGGTGCGTTTCCAGCTTGACGCCGGGCGCGGACCTCAGGATGGGCATGAAGTCGATGGCCGGGTTTTCGAGGTAGTCGATCTCGCCGGCGACGAGCGCGGCCTGCGCGGTCTGCGGGTCGGACATCCAGATGAATTCGACCCGGTCGACCTTGGCCACCTTGCCCCCGGCGTGGCCCGAGGCCGGTTCCTTGCGCGGCACGTAGTCCTTGAACTTCACGTACACGGTCTTGCTGCCGGGCACCCACTCGTCGCGCTTGAACATGAAGGGGCCCGAGCCGACCACCTCCTGGATCTGCTGGAAGGGGTCGACCAGCGCCTCTTTCTCGCGCATGACGAAGGGGATGCTGGTGCCGGTCTTGGCCAGGATGTCGATCAGGAGGCCGTAGGGTTCGTTCAGCGCCCACTCGAAGGTCTTGGCGTCCTTGGCGGTGAGCGACTTGGTGTAGCCCATCAGCTGCTTGCCCGCGCCATCACGTTTCCCCCAGCGGTTCATCGAGGCGACCACGTCCTTGGAAGTGACCGGCGAGCCGTCGTGGAACTTGAGCCCGTCGCGCAGCTTGAAGGTGTAGACCTTGCGATCGGGGCTGACGGTCCAGGTGTCGACCATCTGCGGCTGCGGGTTGAGCGCCATGTCGCTGGAGAACAGCGTGTCGTAGACCATCAGGCCGTGGATGGCGGCGATGGTCTGCGTGGTCCAGAACGGGTCGAGGGTGCGCACGTCGGCGTGCATCGCCGCGCGCAGCACCTTGTCCTGCGCCTGGGCCGGGCCGGGCCCGGCCGCGCCCAGCGCGACCCCGAAGGCGGCCAAGGCCGCGAAGACGGCGCTCGTCCAGGAACGTTGGCAGTTCGCACTCGTGCGCATGGGAGCTCCTCGGACAGACTCTGGTGGGCTCGGGCAGCACGAACAGGCCTGGCGCTGCCGCACCAACTGTGACACCGGCGGCAGCCCACCTGCGACGGGACAATCCCGGGGTCAGAAGAACGTGCGGATGGCGCCGATGACGTCGTAATCGTCGTTCACGCGCATCATCAACGGCCACTTGTCGAAGGTCAGGCAAGGGTGCGAGATGCCCAGGCCTACCATGTCGCCCACCGCCAGCGGCGAATCGGCGGGCAGCTCGAGGTAGCCGTGCTGGTCATTGAGCCCCGTGCAGCGGTGGCCGGTCAGCGGCAAGGGCCGGCGCGGCAGCGTGCCCGGGCGGTACCAGCATTGCGGCAGCGGCAGGTGCTGGTCGTAGCCCACGTCGCGCTTGCCGATGTTGACCAGCGCCCGCGTCGGCTCGGGGCGCGACTGCACATAGGCCCAGACCTCAATGGCCGGGCGCAGGCCGTCTCCCAGGTCCTTCAGTTGCGGCGTTCGCTCGAGCGCGCGGCCGAAGTGTTCGGCATACGAGCCGCTGTCGTGCGTCAGGTAGCAGCCGCTGCGCGTCAGTACGGCCGTCTCGGCGTGCAGGCCGGCGCCGCGCAGCTTGGCAACCGCCAGGTCGTAGTAGGCCGAGCCGCCGGCGCTCAGCAGCACGCGGCCCGGCGCGAAGAGCCCCTCGGCCTCGACGGCGCGCGCCGTCCGCACCAGGGTGTCGAGGAAGTCGGCCACCTTGCCAGCGGCATCGGGCCCGGACAACAGGCCTTCGAAGCCTTCGACCCCGACCAGCGCCAGGTGCGCGCAAGCCTTGACGGCGCGCGCCACCGCCAGCGCCGTCGGCAGATCGCGCGCGCCGGTGCGCCCCCCCATGAAGCCGCATTCCAGCAGCAGGCGCAGCGGTCGTGCCAGGCCGTGCGCCGCCGCCGCACTGGCCAGCATCTGCACATGCGCCACGCTGTCCACCAGCGTGTAGAACTCGAAGCCCGGATCGCGCGCCAGTTCTTCCATGACGTAGGCGATGGCCTGCCTGCCCACCAGCTGGTTGGCCAGCACGAGGCGTGCAAAGCCGTAGTGGCGCGCCACCTGCAGCTGCTGGATCGTGCCCACCGTCATGGCCCAGGCGCCGTCGTCGAGCTGGCGGGCGAAGAGCTGCGGGCTCATCGTCGTCTTGCCGTGCGGGGCCATGATGGCGCCGGTGCGGGCCTGGAAGGCCGTCATCCACGCGGCGTTGTGGGCCAGCGCACTTTCGCACAGCAGGGCCACCGGCAGCGTGAGATCCTCGGCGAGGATGTTCCAGCCCTGGGCCGCCACCTCTGCGAGCGCCAGCGGCGGCAGATGGCCGGGGATGCCCTTGAGCCGGCCGTCGATGAGCGAGGACTCGAGGTCTTGCAGCGCGTTGGGCTGGCTCATGCGGATGTCGCTGCGGGGTGTGTTCAGAACGCCGCGATCCCGGTGATGGCCCGCCCGAGGATCAGGGCGTGCACATCGTGCGTGCCCTCGTACGTGTTCACCACCTCCAGGTTCACCAGGTGCCGCGCGATGCCGAACTCGTCGGAGATGCCGTTGCCGCCGAGCATGTCGCGCGCGGTGCGCGCGATGTCCAGCGACTTGCCGCAGTTGTTGCGCTTCATGATGCTGGTGATCTCCACCGCCGCGGTGCCCTCGTCTTTCATGCGGCCCAGTCGCAGGCAGCCTTGCAGGCCGAGCGTGATCTCGCTGAGCATGTCGGCCAGCTTCTTCTGCACCAGCTGGTTGGCCGCCAGCGGACGGCCGAACTGCTTGCGGTCGAGCACGTACTGGCGGGCGCGCAGGTAGCAGTCTTCGGCCGCGCCGAGGGCGCCCCAGGCGATGCCGTAGCGGGCGCTGTTCAGGCAGGTGAAAGGGCCCTTCAGGCCGCGCACCTCGGGGAACGCGTTCTCCTCGGGGCAGAAGACGCTGTCCATCACCACCTCGCCGGTGATGCTGGCGCGCAGGCCCACCTTGCCGTGGATGGGCGGCGCGGACAAGCCCTTGGCACCCTTGTCGAGCACGAAGCCGCGGATCTGCCCGCCTTCGTCCTTGGCCCACACCACGAACACGTCGGCGATCGGGCTGTTGCTGATCCACATCTTGCTGCCGGTGAGCGCGTAGCCGCCGTCCACCTTCCTGGCGCGCGTGATCATGCTGCCGGGGTCGCTGCCGTGGTTGGGCTCGGTGAGGCCGAAGCAGCCGATCCACTCGCCGGTGGCCAGCTTTGGCAGGTACTTGCGCTTGGTGGCCTCGGTGCCGAACTCGTGGATCGGCAGCATCACCAGCGAGCTCTGCACGCTCATCATCGAGCGGTAGCCCGAATCCACGCGCTCGACCTCGCGCGCGATGAGGCCGTAGCACACGTAGTTGAGCCCGGCGCCGCCGTAGGCTTCGGGAATCGTCGGTCCCAGCAGGCCGAGCTCGCCCATCTCGCGGAAGATGGCCGGGTCGGTGGTCTCGTCGCGGAAGGCTTGCTGCACACGCGGCAGCAGCTTCTCCTGGCAATAGGCCTGTGCGGCGTCGCGCACGGCGCGTTCGTCGTCGGTGAGCTGGTCGTTCAGGTGCAGGGGGTCTTGCCAGTCGAAGCTGGCGCGGCTCGATGCCATGGGAGTCTCTCCTCAGTCGGGGATGACGGCGGTGGTTTCGATCTCGATCTTGGCGCGGTCCTCCATCAGCGCGACCACCTGCACCGCGGCCATCGCGATGGTGTAGCTGCCGATGATCTCGCGGAAGGCGCGGCCCACCTCGGGAAGCGCGCGCAGGTACTCGCGCTTGTCGGTCACGTACCACGTCATGCGCACGATGTGCTCGGGCCGTGCGCCACCGGCGGCCAGCACCTGCACCGTGTTGCGCAGTGTCTGGCGCGCCTGCTCGGCGAAGTCGTCGCTCGTGAACTGCTCGCTGGCGTCCCAGCCGACCATGCCGGCCACGTGAACCTGGCGTCCACGGGCGCTGAGCACGCCGTTGGCGTAGCCCTTGGGGCGTTTCCAGCCTTCGGGCAGCAGGGCTTGGTGCATGGTGTCAGATGTCCTTGAGCTTGAAGCGCTGCAGCTTCCCGGTCTGGGTGCGCGGCAGCTTGTCGATGAACTGGATGGCACGCGGGTACTTGTAGGGCGCCACCACGGACTTCACGAACTCCTGCAAGGTCTTCGCCATCGCCTCGCCGGGCGCCTGGCCCGTGCGCAGCACGACATAGGCCTTGACGATCT
>JAEUPD010000106.1 GCA_016788525.1 Rubrivivax sp. | reverse complement strand
GATGCGCACGATGGCCGGCGCGAAGACCAGCGTGATGAAGCCGAGGAACACCTTGGGCTGCGTGGCCAGCAGCTGCACCGAGCTGACGCAGTAGCTGTAGACGACGAGGATCAGCGCCAGCCGCTGGTACGGCGTGCCCAGGCCCCAGAACATCCAGCCGGCCAGCCCCCACAGGCTGCCGTTGGCGAGCACCAGCACGCGCCAGCTGCGGCGCCACCGCAACAGCGTGGCGTCGTCGGCGCGCGGATGGCGCCTGAAGCGCAGATAGTGCGCCAGCCGCACGACCCACAGCACCGCCATCGCGCCCAGCCAGCCGAGCATCTGCACCGAAGGCGCCAGCGCCCAGAACAGCCACACGATGACCGAGGCGCCCAGCAGGTACCCGATGAGGGTGGCCGGCGTCTGAACGAACAGCGCCCGCAGGTGATCCACGTCGCCGCGCGGCCGGCCGGCGGCCGCCGTCGGCACCACCGCCGACGGTCCTTCGGCCGCCAGCGGGGCCGCCGCGGGGCCGGGCCCGCCCGTTGCGGGGTCGGGGAGCACCGCTTCGCGCACCATCGCCAGCACCTGCCCGGCGCCTCAGGCGCCGCCGGCCGGCGGCCTACGCGGGAAGAAGCCGCCCTGCCCCTGCGTCATCTGGCTGACCGCCAGCACGGCCTGCGTGCGCGAGCTGACATTCAGCGCACGCAGCACCGCAGCGACATGGTCCTTCACCGTCTCCACCGAGAGGTTGAGCTGGCGTGCGATGAGCTTGTTGGGCAGGCCCTGCAGCAAGAGCCCCAGCACCTCGGCCTGGCGCGGCGTGAGTCCGAGGTCCTGCATCGAGGGCACCTTCTGGTGCGGCTCGGCGCGGGCCGCCGCGCCCAGCGGTGCGCCCCCGGCAGCCGCCAGCGCCGCAGCCTCGGCCTCCAGCTGCATGTCCCGGCGCAGGCGCGCGAAGTCCAGGCCCAGCATCGACGGCGGCACGTACATCGAGCCGCTCATCACCATGCGCAACGCCTCGTGCAACTCGGCATGCGAGGTGCTCTTGGGCACGAAGCCCATCGCGCCCAGGTCGATGGCGCGGATCACGTCGCTGGCACGCTCCGAAGCCGAAACCACCACCACCGGCACCGCCGGGTAGGTGTTGCGCAACTCGGCCAACAGCTCGAAACCATCGGCGTCGCCCAGGGCCAGGTCCAGCAGCACGAGATCGCGATCAGGGTCTTCCTGCATCGCGCGGCGCGCGGCGGCGGCACTGCCCACGCCGGCCACCTGGATATGGGCGCCGATGTTGCCGATCACGGCCTGCAAGGCGGTCAGCACCAGCGGGTGGTCGTCGATGAGCAGTACTTTCATGGGGGCTCCCGCAGCGGCAAGGGGCGCCCTGCCGGCGCGCCGCGGGCGATTGTGATGTCGGCCCCGACGGCCGGGCGGTTCCCTCGTTTGGGGGCTCGCGCGGGGGCCGTTGCCGTAGCGGGTGCCGGCGGAGTCGCCGGCCGCACGTCACGCACGCCGGCCGGGCGGTGCCCGTAAAGTCGCGCTTGCGCCGCGGCAGGCCCCGGGCTCCGCGCGCACTCCAGGTCGACAGGCAGGCGAGGTTCCCCAGGTGGTTTGCTGCCCCAGGTGCAGTCACGAGACCGACGGCGCGGCGCGCTACTGCGGCCAATGTGGCGCTCCGTTGCCGCGGCGCACCTGCAATGTGTGCGGCACGAGCAACGACGTGGAAGCGCTGCGCTGCCGGGAGTGCGGCGAGCCGCTGCGGGCGCCCGTTCGAACCGGCGCAAGCGAAGACCCGGGGCCGGGCCCGACCGCCAGCAGCAGCGGCCTGGGCCCGATGGCCCGGCTGGCCGAGCTCGGGGGGCTGTCCGCTCGGGCGGGTGGCCATTCGTCGCCGCCCGCCATGCCGCCCGCAGTGCCTCCTGCCATGCCCCCTGTCGAGCCCGCCGCCGCGCCGTACACCCCGGCGCAGGGTGTCTGGCCGGTAGCGCCGCCTGTGCCGGCAGTGCCGCCGCCCCCGGCGGCCGCACCCGCCTGGCACCCGCCATCACCCCGTCCGGAGCCGGTGGCTGCGCCGGGGGTATCGGCCCCAAGCCCGTTTGCCGGGATTCACCCCGACCCGCGCACGGCGGAGCTCGGCGGCGCTACGGCGACCACCCACGCCTCGGCCCCGACATCCTCGTGGCCGCCCGGGGGCGCTGCTCCGATGGCTGGTGCGCAGCCCGCGCCGCCCGACGAAGCCGAGGTCGACCTGTACCTCGACGTTTCGCCGGCCCGAACGCACCAGGGGGCCGCGCCCGGGCCCCTGTCGGGCGCGATGGCAGCGGCGTCGGCGGTGCCTGCACCGGCCGGCGGACCGGGCCGCTGGCCGCCGCAGGCGCCGCCTGGCCCCTGGGGCACCCCGGTGCATGGCGCGTCATTTCCCGAGCCTGCCGCCGCATACGGCCCGTATGGCCCGCCGCCCGGGCCTTTCCACCACCCCGCTGCACCAGGCGCGTCGCGGGCACAGCGCCTGGCGAAGCTCGCACCCTACGCGCTGGGCGCAGCGGCGCTGCTGGCGGGTATCCTGATCGCCGGCGGCACGGCGCTGTGGCCGCGGTCCGCACCGCCGCGGCCGGCGCCGGCCGGGGGGGCGCCGCCGGCCGATCGCCTGGGCGCCGAAGAGTGGCGCCGGTCCGCCCCCCCTCGCCCGTTGCCGCCCGCTGGCGAACCGGTGCGGCCCGATATCCTGCCGGCAGTGCCTGGCCAGGCCGCACGCCCCGCGCCGCCGCTGCCATCGGCCACCCCCACCGCCCCACCCGCCAACAACGCAGCCGGCCGGGCGATCGGTGCCGGACCTGGCGGTGCCCGCGGTACCGCCGGCGCTGACGCCAAGGCCGATGCCGCGCTGGAGGCCGCTGCGCGCCTGCTGGCCAAACCGCCGGCGCCGGCCGCCAGCACCTCACGCCCATAGCCTGACGACAGCCGCGCACATTGCCGCGGCGGCGTTGAGGCAACCGGCGCCCCGGGGCGCCCGCCGCCCGTGGCCCTTGAGGGACCGGTGCCGCGCCTCCCGGTCGCCTCAGAGGGTGTGAATGGACCCCACGCGTCCGAGCGGCGCGCCAGGTGCTGCCCGAACGAGGCGGAGTGAGGAGCCATAACGCGCGATATGGCGACGAACGACAACGAAGAGCGGGGGGGTGGATGGCGTGACGAGCGGCCGTGTGCCGTTCGTTCACACCTTCTTCAGACGAACCGTCGCGACACCGACTCGGCCACGCAGGCCGGTTTGTCGGAGCCTTCGATCTCGATCGTCACTTCCACCGTCAGTTGCGCGCCACCGTCCAGCGGCTCATAGGCCTTGAGCCTGAACCGCCCGCGCAGCCGGCTGCCCACCCGCACCGGCGCCGGAAAGCGCACGCGGTTCAATCCGTAGTTGATGCCCATGCGGATGTCGTCGATCCGGAAGCCGCTGGCAAACAGCGGTGGCAGCAGGCTCAGCGTGAGGAAGCCATGCGCCACCGTGGCGCCGAACGGCCCGGCCGCGGCACGCACCGGGTCGACGTGGATCCACTGGTGATCCTCGGTGGCCTGGGCGAAGCGGTCGATGCGCTGCTGGTCGACGGTGAGCCAGTCGCTCAGGCCGATCTCCTGGCCGACGAGCGCGCTGAGGTCCGACAGGCGGGCGAAGTGACGGGGCGTATGGCTCATGGAGAGGTGGGGTCGTGGCGCCAGGGTCGAGGCGACTGTGCAGGTGAGTCCCGGCGGTCAGGGCCGGCGCAGCCAGGCCGCCAGCGGCGCCCACTGCTCGAGGTCGCGCTCGACGCGGCTTGGCGCCACGTCGAACAGCGTGAGGCCGTTGGCCGCCAGCTGCACGTAGTTCTGCGTCTCGCGCAGCCACGCCAGCACTGGAACCGGCAGCGTCTGCACGTAGCGGTGCAGCTGCTCGTAGGCCCGGGTTTGTTCGCGCACGCGGTTGCCGACCAGGGCCACGTCGAGGCCCTGGAAACGCTTGTGCTCGCGCAGCTGCTGCACGAAGGCGTGCGTGGCCTGGATGTCGAACAGGCTGGCCTGCAGCGGCACCAGCAGGCGATCGGCGATGCGCAGCACCGCGTCCAGCCGCTTGCCGTGCAGGCCGGCGGGCGTGTCCAGCACGACATGCGTGGTGCCCTTGGGCGGGCGCACGATGTCGTCGGCCGCGACGTCCCAGCCGCGGATGGGCGCGGCCTGGGGCGGCCGCAATGCCAGCCACTGGCGGGCACTTTGCTGGCGGTCGACGTCGCCCAGCATCACCGCGTGCCCCGCCGCGGCCAGGCAGCCCGCGACATTGGTGGCCAGCGTGCTCTTGCCCACGCCGCCCTTGGGGTTGGCGATCACGATCACCGGCATGGTCGCTCGCTCGTGCCTCGTTTGCGCATGCTGTGGGGGGCTGAACAGCGGTGTCGGGTATGGTAGCGGCCGCCTGCACGGCGCCCGCTGCGGGCAACCCTGCCGCGCCCGACTGGCCCCGCCAATGGCCGAGATCCTCGTCATCGCTGCCCACCCGACGCTGGAGCACTCCCGCGCCAGCCGCGCCTTGCTGGCGGTGCTGCCGCCGCATGCGCCCGCCGCGGCCGACCGGCGCATCGAGGTGCGCGACCTGTATGCCTTGTACCCCGACTACTTCATCGACGTGGCCGCCGAGCAGCAGGCGCTGGCCGCGGCGCGGCTGGTGGTGTGGCTGCACCCGGTTCACTGGTACTCGATGCCGCCGCTGCTGAAGCTGTGGCTGGACGACGTGCTGGCGTTCGGCTGGGCCTATGGCCCGGGCGGCAGGGCGCTGCACGGCAAGGACCTGTGGCTGGTCGCCTCCACCGGTGGCGACGAGGCCTCCTACCGGCCCGGCGGCCACAACCGCCACACCTTCGACGCCTTCCTGCCGCCCTACGAGCAGACGGCACGGCTGACCGGCATGCGCTGGCTGCCGCCACTCGTGCTGCACGGCGCCCATCGCGTCACCGAAGCGGCGCTGGCCACCCATGCCGAGAGGTTCAGGCAACGGCTGCACGACTGGCCGCGCTGGCCCGGGCTGACGCAGGTCGAGGCCAACGGCCGCGTCGACGTGCCGGCCGACGCCCGACCCACCCCCGGATGACAGACCCCGAGCGATGGAAGCACATGGTTCGGGCTGGCTGAACACCGCCCTGGTCTACCTCGGGGCGGCGGTGCTGGCGGTGCCGCTGGCGCGGCTGGCCGGCCTCGGCGCGATCATCGGCTACCTGGCCGCAGGCATCGCCATCGGGCCGTTCGGCCTCGCGCTGGTCACCGACGCGCAGACGATGCTGCACGTGGCCGAGTTCGGCGTGGTGCTGATGCTGTTCCTGGTCGGCCTCGAACTCGAGCCGCGCCGGCTGTGGAGCCTGCGCCGGCCGATCTTCGGCTGGGGCAGCGTGCAGCTGATCGGCTCGGTGGCGCTGCTGGCCGGGGTCGGGGTGGCCTTCGGCGCCCAGTGGCGGCTGGCGCTGGTGGCCGCGCTGGCGCTGGCGTTGTCCTCCACCGCCATCGGCCTGGCAGTGCTGAACGAACGCAACCTGATGCCCACGCCGGCCGGCCAGAGCGTGCTGAGCATTGCGTTGTTCCAGGACATCGCGGCCATTCCCATCCTCGCCCTGCTGCCGCTGCTGGCCGCTGGCGCACGCGGCACGGGCGGCGGCGGCGGGGCCGAGGCAGCCAAGGCGGTGGCGGTGATCGCTGCCATCGTCCTCGGCGGGCGCCTCGTGCTGCGCCCGGCGCTGCGCTGGATCGCGCGCAGCAAGACGCCCGAGATCTTCACCGCCGCGTCGTTGCTGCTGGTGGTGGCCACCGCGGCGCTGATGCAGAGCGCGGGGCTTTCGATGGCGCTGGGCGCGTTCCTTGCCGGCGTGCTGCTGGCCGAAAGCGAGTACCGGCACGAGCTGGAGACCGACCTCGAGCCGTTCAAGGGCCTGCTGCTGGGGTTGTTCTTCATCGCCGTGGGCATGGGCATCGATTTCGATGTCGTGCGCCAGCATCCGGGGCTGGTGGCGGCGGTGGTACTCGGCTTCCTGGCCGTCAAGGCGGTGCTGCTGGCGCTCATGGCGCGCGCCATGGCGGTGCCTCTGGCCGAGCGGCCGGTGTTCGTGATCCTGCTGGCGCAAGGTGGTGAGTTCGGCTTCGTGGTGCTGCAGACGGCGCAGGGCGCCGGTGCCATCGGCGCCGCACCGGCGTCGCTGCTGGTGGCGTCCATCGCCGTCTCGATGCTGCTGACGCCGCTGGTGCTGGTGGCCGCCGACCGCTGGTGGCCGGCCCACGTGGCGCGCCACGCGCGCGCCACGCGCCCTGCCGAGCTGAGCGAGCCGCAGGCTTCGCCGATCATCATCGCCGGCTTCGGCCGGTACGGGCAGATCGTCGGTCGGCTGCTCGCTGCCAACGGCCTGTCGGCCACCGTCCTGGAGCACAACGCCGACCACATCGAGAGCCTGCGCAAGTTCGGCTGGAAGGCGTTCTACGGCGACGCCACGCGGCTGGATCTGCTGCGCATGGCCGGCGCCGCCGAGGCCCGCGTGTTCGTGCTGGCCATCGACGACGTGGAGCAAAGCGTGCAATGCGCCACGCTGGTGCTTGCGCACTTCCCCCGCTGCACGGTCGTCGCGCGCGCCCGCAACGCCACGCACTACGCGCGGCTGCGCCAGCTGGGCCTCGTGCACATCGAGCGCGAAACGCTGGACAGCTCGCTGCTGAGCGGGCGCACGGTGCTCGAACTCGCCGGCCTGCGGCCGCACGAGGCGCGCCGCCAGGCGCTGCGCTTTCGCCGCCACAGCATCGACCTGCTGGAGCAGATGGTCCCGCACATCGCCGACGAGGGCCGGCTGGTAGCCATCGCGCGGCAGGGGCGCGAGCAGCTGGAAGAAACCTGGGCCCGGGAGCGCGACCAGCGCAACTCCGGCGCGGTGCGTGGCGCATGGCACTCGCCTGAGGGGGAGTGAACCCGGCACGGACCGCCAGGGGGCCGGAATCCGCGGCGGAGTCCGCATTTCGGCGCCCGCTTCGTCGTGAACCCCTCCAATCCCGGGGGGGGCGCAGTCAGGCCCACGTGCCCCCCCTGACCATTAGACTCCGCCGCATTCAAGTTCATCAACAAAGTTGGGAGTCTGCAACGATGCGACGTCTGTTCCTTCGCCTCATCGCAGTCATGGCCGTGCTGGGCGCTGCAGCACCGGCCCAGGCACAGGGCAACCAGCGCGCCACCGACTACGTGCTCGGCGCCGGCGACGTCATCAAGGTGACCGTCTTCCAGAGCCCTGAGCTCACGCTGGACACGCGCATCCCCGAAACCGGCGTGGTGACCTATCCGCTGCTGGGGCCGGTGACACTGGGCGGCCTCACGGTGCGCGCCGCCGAGGAGCGCATCGCCGACGGCCTGCAGAAAGGCCGCTTCGTCAAGCAGCCGCAGGTGTCGATCCTGGTGGTGATGCAAAAGGGCAGCCAAGCCACGGTGCTCGGCCACGCCGTGCGCCAGGGGCGCTACCCGCTGGAACTGAGCAACACCAAGCTGTCGGACCTGCTGGCGCTGGCCGGCGGCGTGGCCCCCGAGGGCAGCGACATCATCACCGTCACCGGCACGCGCGACGGCAAGGCGTTCCGCCGCCAGGTCGACCTGAAGTCCCTGTTCAAGGGCGGCAACCCGGCCGACGACTTCGTCATCCAGCACAACGATGTCGTCTACATCGAGCGCATGCCGCAGATCTATGTGTACGGCGAGGTGCAGCGCCCGGGCGTGCTGCGCCTGGAGCGTGGCATGACGGTGCTGCAGGCGCTGGCCGCCAGCGGCGGCCTGACGCTTCGCGGCACGCAGCGCGGCATCAAGCTGCACCGCCGCGGTGCCGACGGCGCGGTGCAGGAGACCACCCCCGGGCTGCAGGAGGCGCTGCAGGCCGACGACGTGGTCTTCGTGCGCGAGAGCCTGTTCTGAGCTAGAGCTGATTGGGAGCTACGTCATGACCCTCGGTCAATTCCTCGTCATCATGCGGGCCCGCTGGAAGGCCGCGCTCGTGGTGCTGCTGCTGACGGTCGGCGGTGCGATGGCCATCAGCCTCGCCTTGCCGCGGCAGTACACCGCCACCACCACGCTGCTGGTCGACCAGTACCGGCCCGACGTCGGCGGCGCTGCCGTCTACGCCGGCAGCCCCTCGCCGGTGTTCCTGGCCACGCAGGTCGATGTGATCAAGAGCGAGCGCGTCGCCGCCCAGGTGGTGAAGGCGCTGAACCTGGCCAGCAACGCCAACCTTCGCGACGAATGGAACCGCGAAACCCGCGGCGCCGGCAGCTTCGAAGCCTGGCTGATCGACTGGCTGCAGCGCGGCCTGGACGTGAAGCCGTCGCGCGACTCCACCATCATCAGCGTCAGCTACAAGGCCGGTAACTCGGCCGACGCGGCCAAGACCGCCAACCTGTTCGCCCGCTCCTACCTGGACACGTCGCTGCTGTTTCGCACCGACCCGGCCCGCCAGCAGACCGCCGTGGTCGACGCGCGCGCCAAGGAGCTGCGCAGCCAGCTGGAGGCCGCGCAGGCCAAGCTCACCAGCTACCAGCGCGACAAGGGCGTCACCGTGGTCACCGAAGGGGCGTTGGACGTCGAGACGGCCCGCCTGAACGAGCTGTCTTCGCAGCTCGTGGTGCTGCAGTCCCTGTCGGCCGAGTCGGCCGGCCGCACGGCGCAGCTGCGCCCGGGTGGCGATGGCCTGGCCGAGGTGGTCAACAACCCCCTCATCGTCGCCCTTCGCGCCCAGCTCACCACCGCCGAGGCCAAGCTGCAGGAACTGGACTCGCGCCTGGGCAGCGCCCACCCGCAGGTGCTGGAAGCCAAGGCGGCGATCGACTCGTTGCGCGGCCGCATCGACGCCGAGACGCGGCGCGTCTCGGGCACCGTGGGTACCAGCAACAACATCAACCGGCTGCGCGAGGCCGAGGTTCGCGCCCAACTGGAGGCCCAGCGCGCCCGCGTGGCCAAGCTGCGCGGCGCCCGCGAGGAGGGCATGGTGCTGGTGCGCGAAGTCGAGGCCGCGCAACGCGCCTACGACGCCGCGCTCGCCCGCCTGCAGCAGACGAGCCTGGAGACGCGCGCCACGCAGGGTGGCGCCTACGTGCTGTCCGAGGCCTCCGAGCCTTCGCTGCCCAGTTCGCCCAACCTCGTGCGAAATGCCCTGCTGTCACTGGTCATCGGCACGGTGCTGGCGGTGGCCATGGCCATCATCCGCGAGTACGTCGACCGCCGCGTGCGCACCGTCGAGGAGCTGCCGATGTCGCTGGGCCTGCCGCTGCTGGGCGTGATGCCGCGCCCGGGCAGCGGCACGGCGCGCATCGCCGGCCTGCGCCCGCCGCAACTGGCCGCCGCCACCGCATTTCGTAGCTTGCCTGCTCCCCGGGAGTGAACGTGATGAACATGCCAGCTGATCTGAAGACGCTCG
>JAEUPD010000201.1 GCA_016788525.1 Rubrivivax sp. | reverse complement strand
AGTTCTTCTTCCTGCTCACCTTCGCGGCGGCCATTCCGGCCATCGTCTCGGGCGGCATTGCCGAGCGCGCGCGCTTCGGGCCGCAGCTCATAGCCACGGCGGTGCTCGTCGGCGTGCTCTACCCGCTCTTCGAAGGCGCGGCCTGGGGCGGCAAGTTCGGCTTCCAGGAGTGGCTGAAGGCCGCCACCGGCGCCGAGTTCCATGATTTCGCCGGCAGCGTCGTCGTGCATGCCGTGGGCGGCTGGGTGGGGCTGGCCGCCGTGCTGCTGCTCGGCCCGCGCAGCAACCGCTACCGCAAGGACGGCGCGATGAGCGCGCACCCGCCGTCGTCGATCCCCTTTCTTGCGCTCGGCGCCTGGGTGCTGGCGGTGGGCTGGTTCGGCTTCAACGTGATGAGCGCGCAGACGCTGGAGAAGATGTCAGGCCTGGTGGCGGTGAACTCGCTGATGGCGATGGCCGGCGGCACGCTGGTGGCCGTGGTGCTGGGCCGCAACGACCCGGGCTTCGCGCACAACGGGCCGCTGGCCGGGCTGGTGGCCGTGTGCGCGGGCTCCGACGTGATGCACCCGCTGGGCGCGCTGGTCACTGGCGGTGTCGCCGGCGCGGTCTTCGTCGTGCTCTTCACGCTGACGCAGAACCGCTGGAAGATCGACGACGTGCTGGGCGTGTGGCCGCTGCACGGCCTGTGCGGCGCGTGGGGCGGTGTGGCCTGCGGCATCTTCGGTGTGCCGGCGCTGGGCGGCCTGGGCGGGGTGACGATCGGCGCGCAGCTCATCGGCACACTGATCGGGGTGGCCTGGGCGCTGGCCGCCGGTGCGCTGGTGTACGGCGCGCTCAAGGCCACGGTGGGCCTGCGCCTCACCGCCGAGCAGGAGTACGACGGCGCCGACCTGTCGATCCACAAGATCGGCGCCACGCCCGAGCGCGAAGTCAGCTGGTGAAATGACCGGCGTGCCTCGGCACGCGGTTCCCTGCCTCGCCCGGGGGCTGACGGCGCCAACCGTCAGGCATGTCACGGCGTGGTGCGTGGGGTGTGATGGGCAGTCGCCGCCGCGGGGCAATACTCTCGCCCCCTTGTCCGGCCCCTGCATCCCATTGCCCACCCGACCGCAGCCCGCCACGCGGCCTGCGCGCCGGCCAGGCTCGGGTAAGCACCGGCCGATGCTGGTGGTGCGCTGCGCACGTGAAACCCGCCCCGCTGGCTCCTGACTCGCCGGGCGGTGCGCCCATCGGCGGCGCCACCGCCGAGATGCAGCGCCTGGGTCTGCGCGCACTGACGCAGGCCATGCTGGTGCTGGGCGCCGTGGTGGGGCTGGTCTCGCTGATCGAGATGCAGTGGGGTGGTTCGTACACCCAGGTGGGGCGCGACCGGCTGGGGCTGGCGGCAGTGCTGCTGGCGGCGGCCGCGCCGGCCCTGGCGCTGCGCGACCGCTGGCCGAGGCTCATGCTGGCGTGGCTGCTGGCCGCGCTCGTGCTGGCACTGACCTGGCTGGCCTGGCAGTCTCGGCTCGGCGTGCACATGATGGCGCTGGCCGCGGGCACGCTGGCGGTGGCCGTGGCCGGGCCGACGCTGGGCTTGCGGGCCGCCGCCGGTCTGGCGGCCTTGCACCTGGCTTGTGTGGGAGCGCTGGCCTGGGCCGAGGCGCGCGGCTTCATCGACGGCCTGTCGGCGGCGGCCTCGCTGGCGCTGCCTTCACGCGTGGTCGGTCATGGCCTGGTGGCAGCAGGTGGGCTGGTGGCCGCGGCCCTGCTGGCGCGCATGGTGCGGGCGGCGTTTGCGCGCGCCGAAGCCGAACGGGCGCGCGTCACCGAGCTGATGCGGCTGGGCAGCGACTGGACCTGGGAGCTGGACGCCAAGGCACGCATGGTCGCCGCGGCGCCTTCGACCGAGTGGAGGGTCGGGGAAGGCCTGCCCGCTTTCCTGAAACTGGACGAGGCCGGCCAGCCGCGCATCGTCGACGACGCCGACTGGCAGGGCATGCAGCAGCTGTTCCGCAATCGTCGCCCGTTCCGAGACCACCCGATCAGTGCCCTGGCGCCCGATGGCTCGATCGTGCATGCCGTGTGTTCCGGCACACCGGTGTTCGACGCGAACGGGCGCGTGCTCGGCTGGCGCGGCGTGGGCCGCGACGTGACGGCCGAACACCGCGCGCGGCTCGCGCAGCAGCGCTCCGAGGCACTGCTCAACAGGCTGTTCGAGTCCAGCCCCGACGCCCTGTGCGTGGGCCGTTCCAGCGACGGCCGCATCCTGCTGGCCAATGCCGGCTTCCTGGCGCTCACCGGTCTCACGCAGGCCGAGGCGCTGGCCAAGACCGTGGGCGAACTCGCGCTGTGGCCCAACCTGGAAGAGCCGCGGCGCATCTTCCGCGCCATGCGCGCCGGCGACGGCGCGGTACGCGACCTGCGTACCAGCGTGCGGCTGCCCGACGGCCGGCCGCGCGAGGTGCTGGTCACCGCGGCCGGTTTCGAGACCGACGGCCACATGATGGCCGTGGTCACCTTGCGCGACATCACCGAGGTCGAGCGCGCCAAGCACGAGGCCGAGGCCGCCAACCGGGCCAAGAGCGCCTTCCTGGCCACCATGAGCCACGAGATCCGCACGCCGCTGAACGGCGTGCTGGGGCTCGCCCGGCTGCTGGGCGAGCCGGGGCTCGACGAGGGCCTGCGCGCCGAATACCTGGCGCACCTGGCGCATTCGGCGCAGTTGCTGTCGGGGCTGGTCTCCGACGTGCTCGATCTGTCGAAGATCGAGTCGGGCCACCTGCAGGTGGAGCGCATCGACTTCGATCTGCATGAGGTGCTGCAGGGAGCCTTCGCCGCTTTTGCCGCGCTGGGCCAGGAGCGTGGGCTGGCGATGAGCTGCCAGCTCGACGCCGGCCTGCCGCGCCGCGTGCGCGGCGACCCGGTGCGCGTGCGGCAGATCGTCGCCAACTACCTCAGCAACGCGGTCAAGTTCACCCGGCGCGGCACGGTCACGCTGCAGGCTCAGCCGCTGCAAGGCGGCCGCGTGCGCCTGAGCGTGCGCGACAGCGGGCCCGGGGTGGCGCCCGGGCTGCAGCCGCACCTCTTCGAGCCGTTCGTGCAGGCCGACGGTTCGACCACGCGGCGCTTTGGCGGCACCGGGCTCGGGCTGTCGATCTGCCGCCAGCTCGCCAAGCTGATGGGTGGCGAGGTCGGCGTCGAAAGCGACGGCGCCAGCGGCAGCCTGTTCTGGGCCGAGCTGCCGCTGCCGGCGCAGGCGGGCGCTGCACCGCACGGCGACGCCCGTGCCCGCCCGGCCCCTGGTGATGCCCAAGGCGCGCCGCTGGTGGGCATGACGGTGCTGGTGGCCGAAGACAACGCCGTCAATCTGCTGATCGTGGTGGCCATGCTGCAGCGCCTGGGCGCGTTGGTGGTCGAGGCCACCGATGGCGAAACCGCCTTGCAGGCGGCGCGGCAGCACGCCGGGCGGTTGAATGCGGTGCTGATGGACCTGCACATGCCCGGCCGCGACGGGCTGCAGGTGACGCAAGCGCTGCGGGCCGACCCGGCCACCGCGGCGCTGCCGATCTTCGCCTTCTCTGCCGCGGTGCTGGACCACGAGCGCCGTGCCGCGGAGGCTGCGGGCATGAACGGGTTCATCGCCAAGCCGGCCGAACTGGCGGACTTGGTGCGTGCGCTGAGGCCGCTGGCGCAGCGGCTGGCGGACCCGCCGGTGGCGGCGGGCTAGCTGGAGGCCGCTGCGCCGGCCCGGTACCCTCGCGGCACCGCCGCCAGCAGCCGCTTCGTGTACTCCTCGCGCGGTGCGGCCAGGATCTGCTGCGCGCTGGCCTGCTCGACCACCACGCCGTCCTTCATCACCAGCACCTCGTCGCTGATGAAGCGCACCACCGCGAGGTCGTGGCTGATGAAGACGTAGGCCAGGCCCAGGTCGTCCTGCAGATCCTTCAACAGGTTCAGCACCTGCGCCTGCACGCTGACGTCGAGCGCGCTCACCGCCTCGTCGAGCACCAGCACTTCGGGCTCCAGCGTCAGGCAGCGGGCGATGGCCACGCGCTGGCGCTGGCCGCCGCTGAATTCGTGCGGGTACTTGCCGAAGGCGCGGCCATCGAGGCCCACCTTTTCGAGCAGGCTGCGGGCGCGCTGCTCGCGCTCCGCCAGGCTCGTGCCGATGCCGTGGATGGCCATCGGCTCGACCAGCGTCTGGCCGATCGTGAAGCGCGGGTTGAGGCTCGCGTACGGGTTCTGGAAGACGATCTGGATGCGCCGGCGCATCGCCTGGCGTTCGCGGTCGGTGAGCGCGAGCAGGTTCCTGCCGTCGAACAGCACCTCGCCGCTGGTGGGCTCGTGCAGGCGCAGCAGGGTCAGGCCCATCGTCGTCTTGCCCGAGCCCGACTCGCCCACCACACCCAGCGTGTGGCCGCGCCGGAGCTGGAAGTTGACGTTCTGCACCGCCTTGAACTCGCGCTTGCCGAACACGCCGGTGCGCAGCCAGAAGCTCTTGGCCAGCGACTTGACCTCCAGCACCACGGGGGTGCTGCCGTCCTTGGCCTTCGCTTCGGCCCGCGCCGCAGCGGCCTCGCCACGCGCAGCGGCCTGGGTCGCCGCGATGTGGTCGTCGATGACCATCAGCCGCGCCGGGTTGCCTTCCAGGCTGGGGCGGCAGGCCAGCAGCGCCTTGGTGTAGTCGTCCTTGGGCGCCGAGAAGATGCGCGCCACCGGGCCCTGCTCGCGCACGATGCCGTTGCGCATTACCACCACCTGGTCGGCGATCTCGCCCACCAGCCCGAGGTCGTGGCTGATGAACAGCACGCTCATCTGGTGTTCGATCTTCAGCTTGGCCAAGAGCTCCAGGATCTGGCGCTGGATGGTCACGTCCAGCGCGGTGGTCGGCTCGTCGGCGATCAAGAGCTTGGGCTCGCAGGCCAGCGCCATGGCGATCATCACGCGCTGCTGCTGGCCGCCGCTCATCTCGTGCGGGTAGCTCGAAAGGCGCCGCCTGGGCTCGGGGATGCCCACTTCGCCCAGCAGCTCTTCGGCACGCCGGATGGCTGCGCTGCGTGACAGCCCCAGGTGCTTCATCAGCGGCTCGCTCAACTGCTTGCCGACATCGAACACCGGGTTGAGCGAACTCATCGGGTCCTGGAAGACGCAGGCGATCTCGCGCCCCCGCAGCGCCTGCAGCTCGCGCATCGGCGTGTGCAGCAGGTCCTTGTGCCCTTGCCACAGGATGCGACCGGCACGCTCGGCGTTGTCGGGCAGCAGGTTCAACACCGACATCGCGGTGACGCTCTTGCCCGAGCCCGACTCGCCCACCAGCGCCACGGTGCTGTGGGGGGCGATGTCGAAGCTGACGCCCTTCACCGCCTCGGCCACCACGCCGCGGCCCATGCGGAAGCCGACCTTCAGGTCCTGGATGGAAAGCAGCGCGCTCACTTCTCGAGACCTCTAAGCTTGGGGTCGAGCGCGTCGCGCCACGCATCGGCCATCAACGAGAACGCGGTGACGAACACCGCCATGAACAGCGTCGCCGTGGCCAGCTGCCACCAGTGGCCGAGGATCAGCTCGCTCTGACTGTCGGCCAGCATCGTGCCCCAGCTCACCTGGTCGACGCGCACGCCGATGCCCAGGTACGACAGGATGACCTCGGCCTTGATGAAGCCCACCACCAAGAGGCCCATTCGCACCAGGATCACGTGGCTGACGTTGGGCAGGATGTGCCGGAACATGCGGCTGCCGGTGCTGGCGCCGATGGCCTCGGCCGCGCGCACGTACTCGCGGCCGCGGTGCTTGATGAACTCGGCGCGCACCTGGCGGTACATGCCGGTCCAGCCGGTGAGCGCAAGGATGATCACCACCGTCTCGACGCCGCGGCTGTTCAACGCCGCGGCGAACGCGAAGATGAGCAGGATGTTGGGGATGCTCTCGAAGACGTTGTAGAGCCACTCGAGGAAGTCGCCGGCCTTGCCGCCGAAGAAGCCGCCCAGCGCACCCAGCAGCGTGCCCAGCGTCGTGGCCGCGAGGGCCGCGGTGACGCCGACGAAGACCGAGATCTCGGTGCCCTTGATCGCCTTGGCCAGCACGTCGCGGCCGAGGCGGTCGGCGCCGAAAGGCAGCGTGTCGTGCTTGGGTGTCTCGGCGGTCTGGAACTGCTTGGCCCTGTCGTCCCACTCCTTGTAGCGCGGCGCCAGCGGGTCGATGTCGGACAGGTCGACGTTGGGCCCCTTGGGCTGCTCGATCGCGCCGGTGGTCTGCTGCGCGGATGCCGGGCCCATGAAGGTGGGTGGCGCGCTGGGCACGCCGACCTCGTCTTGCCACTTGCTGGCAAGCAGCCCGGTGGCCGAGAGCGCAATGAGCAGCAGGAAGGCCACCACGACCACCATCGACCAGAAGCCGACGCGGTCCTGCTTGAAGCGCGCCCAGGCGGCATGCCAGACGCCTTCGCTCTTTTGCTGCGCGTCGTCCAGGGCGGCGGCGGCGGGGTTGGGGAGCACGGCACTCATTCGCGGCTCCTCACTTGAGCACGACCCGCGGGTCGGCGATCTTGTAGGCGATGTCGGTGGCGAGGTTGATCACCATCGTCAGCACCGCCAGGTAGATCGTCACCGCCTGGATGACCGGAAAGTCGCTGCGGTTCACCGCCAGCAGCACCTCGCGGCCGAGGCCGGGAATGGAGAAGAACACCTCGATCAGGAAGCTGCCCACGAAGATGCCCGGCAGCTGCAGCCCGATGTTGGTGAGGATCGGGATCATGGCGTTGCGCAGCACGTGGCGGAACAGCACCACGCCTTCGGTCATGCCCTTGGCGCGCGCGGTGCGCACGTAGTCCTGGCCCAGCTCGTCGAGCAGGAAGCTGCGGTACAGCCGCGTCTGCGGCGCCAGCCCCACCGCCACCGCCAGCATCACCGGCAGCGGCGTGTAGACCAGCAGGTTCTTCCACACGCTGTCGCTCCAGCCCTGCACCGGAAACCAGCCGAGCTGGAAGCCGAA
>JAEUPD010000089.1 GCA_016788525.1 Rubrivivax sp. | reverse complement strand
GGCACGGCGCGCATCGCCGGCCTGCGCCCGCCGCAACTGGCCGCCGCCACCGCATTTCGTAGCTTGCCTGCTCCCCGGGAGTGAACGTGATGAACATGCCAGCTGATCTGAAGACGCTCGATGCGGCGTCGGGCCAGGGCGGAACCAGCCTGCTTGGGCGCAGCGACGAGAGCATCGTCAACGAGCGCCTGATCGGCGCCCTGCTGGACGCCAAGGCCGCGCTGGGCGCGGACAAGGTACAGCAGATCCTCGAATTCGCCCGTACCAAGGGGCTGCGTTTCGGCGAGGCCGCCGTGGCGCTGGGCCTGGTGTCGCAAGACCAGGTGCTGCACGCGCTGTCGGCGCAGTTCGGCTACTCCTACGCCAGCGAAGAACGTCGCCAGCTGATGCCCGAACTGGTCGGGCTCAACCAGCCGTTCTCGATGCAGGCCGAGGCCTTCCGCGAGATCCGCAGCCAGCTGATGGCGCGGCTGTTCGCCGGCCCGGCCGGCCAGCCGCGGCCGGCGCTGGCGGTGGTCAGCCCCTCTTCGGGCGACGGCAAGACCTTCTTCAGCGCCAACATCGCCGTCTCGCTGGCGCAGGTGGGCGGGCGCACGCTGCTGGTCGACGCCGACCTGCGCGGACCACGCCAGCACGAACTGTTCAAGCTCGACAACAAGACCGGCCTGTCCAGCGTGCTGGCCGGCCACGTGGCCGCCGACGTCATCCAACCGGTGCCGGACGTGGCCAACCTGTTCGTGATGCCGGTGGGCATCACGCCGCCCAACCCGCTGGAGCTGATCGAGCGGCCCGCCTTCGGCGTGCTGATGCGCGAGCTGACCAGCAAGTTCGACCACGTGGTGGTGGACACGCCGGCGATGATGTACGGCGTGGACGCGCAGGTGGTGGCCGCGCGCAGCGGCGCCGCCCTGGTGGTGGCGCGCAAGGACCAGTCGCGCGTGGCCGCGCTGCAGCAGCTGGTGGCGGCCCTGTCGCAGAGCCCCGCGCGCATCGCCGGCGTGATCCTCAACGAGTATTGAGCAGGCCGGCGATGGCGGCGGGGCACGGGCAGCGCAGGCCCGTCGGGCCCCGGCGGCCGGCTGCGCGCCCGCCCGGTGCGGCGAGCCACCCCTTCACAGTCAACGAAAGCAGGCAGTCGTGGGAAACAAGACCGCGCTGATCACCGGCATCACCGGCCAGGACGGTGCGTACCTGGCCGAGCTGTTGCTGGCCAAGGGCTACGAGGTGCACGGCATCAAGCGCCGGGCGTCGCTGTTCAACACCGACCGCATCGACCACCTCTACCAGGACCCGCACGAACGCAACCCGCGCCTGGTGCTGCACTATGGTGATCTCTCGGACAGCACCAACCTGATCCGCATCGTGCAGCAGGTGCAGCCCGACGAGATCTACAACCTCGGCGCGATGAGCCACGTGCAGGTCAGCTTCGAGGAGCCGGAGTACACGGCCAACGTCGACGGCATCGGCACGCTCAGGCTGCTGGAAGCCATCCGCATGCTCGGGCTGACCCAGAAGACCCGCTTCTACCAGGCCAGCACCTCCGAGCTGTACGGTCTGGTGCAGGAAATCCCGCAGAAAGAGACCACGCCCTTCTACCCGCGCAGCCCGTACGCGGTGGCCAAGCTGTACAGCTACTGGATCACCGTCAACTACCGCGAGGCGTACGGCATGTACGCCTGCAATGGCATCCTCTTCAACCACGAGAGCCCGCTGCGCGGCGAGACCTTCGTCACGCGCAAGATCACGCGCGCGCTGGCGCGCATCGGGCTCGGCCTGCAGGACTGCCTGTACCTGGGCAATCTCAGCGCGCTGCGCGACTGGGGCCACGCGCGCGACTACGTGCAGATGCAGTGGCTGATGCTGCAGCAGCGCGAGGCCGAGGACTTCGTCATCGCCACCGGCGTGCAGTACAGCGTGCGCCAGTTCGTCGAACTGTCGGCGCGCGAGCTCGGGATCCAGCTCGTGTTCGAGGGCGAGGGCGAAAACGAAGTCGGCCGCGTCGAGAAGGTCATCGACAGCCCGCTCACCGCGGGCCAGCGCGCCAAGGTCAAGCCCGGCGACGTGGTGGTGCGCGTCGACCCGCGCTACTTCCGGCCCACCGAGGTGGAAACGCTGCTGGGCGACGCGAGCAAGGCCAAGACCAAGCTCGGCTGGGTGCCCAAGGTGACGCTGCCCGAACTGGTGGCCGAGATGGTGCAGGCCGACTACCAGTCGGCACGTCGCGACAGCCTCGTGAAGCTGGCGGGCTTCAAGGCCTTCGACTATCACGAGTGAGCAGCGCAGGGCGCACACGCATGGGCCTGGCCAGCAAGATCGTCGGCGCCGTCGCCAAGCGGCTGCCTGCACACGGCCGGGACCGCGCCGAGGAGTGGCTGCTGCCCCGGCGCCCGTTCGAGCGGCTGGAGGTTCCGGCGTCGTCGGCCCTGACCATCATCTGCGACGACGGCGAGACGCGCGACCTTGACATCGTCGAGTTGCTCGACCGCCATGGCGCCAAGGGTGTGTTCGCCGTCTCGCCCGGCCTCATCGGCCGCCCGGGTTTCCTCGGTTACGAGCAGCTGCGCACGATTCGCGCCGGCGGGCACGAGATCGCGTTCCACGGCACCACGCACGACGCGTTCACTGGCTTCGCCACCCCGGCGGCGCTTGAAGCTGCCATCGGCGAGGGCGTGGCGCGCATGGCCGCGGAGGGTCTGGGCACCCCGTCGACGCTGATCTACCCGTTCGGGCGTCACAACCGATGGGTGCGCGCCAGCGTCGCCGGCCGCTTCGACTGTGCCTTCACCACCTGGTTCGGTCTGAACGAACGGCACGCCAACCGCTTCGGCATCCGCCGCATCCCCTTTGGCGCCTACGTCGGCAAGCTGCCGGGCACCGAGGCCTGGTACCAGAGCCTCATCGACCGTGCCGCGGCCGGCGGCGGCTGGCCCGCGCTGATGCTGCACCCGGCCGCCGAGGGCCACACGCCGCAGCACACCGCGATGCTGGGTCGGCTGATCGAGCACGCCCGTCAGCGCGGCGTGGCGGTGCGCACCGTGGCCGCCCACCTGTCGGCGCCTGCCGGCCGCGCTCGCGACCCGGAGCATCCGCCCGCGGCGACGCTGCCCGGCGCCAGGGTCTGAAGGGGCCACGTGAGCACCGCGGGCCTCACCAGTCGCGCCATCCGCGGCGTGCGCTGGAACTACCTGGGCGCGATCGGCCGCATCGCCGCCACCTTCATCAGCCAGATCGTGCTGGCGCGCCTGCTCGGCCCCGAGCAGTTCGGCCTGTTCGGCTACGCCTTCCTCACGGTGACGTTGCTCGCGCTGGTGGTCGAGATGGGCCTGCAGCACGCGCTGGTGCAGGTCAAGGCGCTGGACGACGCGATCGTCGGCGTGGCCGTGGGGCGGCTGCTGCTGTCGGGAGCCGCGGCGGCGGCCGCGGTCTACCTCCTGGCAGACGTCATCGCGCAGCATTTGTTCAACGCGCCACAGGCGGCGCCGGTGCTGCGCGCCATCGCACCCACCCTCGTCGTGGGCACCTTGTCGGCCGCGGCCACCGCCATGCTCAGCCGCGACCTGGAGTTCAAGGTCATCCAGCTGGCGGCGCTCGGCTCGTACGTGGTGGGCTACCTTCTGGTGGGCATCGGCGCGGCGATGCTGGGCCTGGGCGTGTGGAGCCTCGTGCTGGCCTGGCACGTGCAGACCACGCTCGCGTGCCTCATCATGATCGTCAAGTCGCCGCGTTCGTTGCGCCCGGCCAATCCGTTCCGGCCGCTGCCCATCGCCGCGTTCGGCGGCGTGGTGATGGTGACCAACATGGTCAACTGGGTCATCGACAACGGGCCGCACACCGCCATCGGCCGCTTCCTGGGCGCCTCGTCACTGGGTTTGTACACCGTCGCCAGCAACCTCGTGAAGGTCCCGGCCGACCACCTGGTGCGCAACCTGCAGTCGGTGCTTTTCCCGCTGGCAGCGCGCGCCCAGGGCAACGATGCCGGCATCCGCCGAGCCTACCTCACCGTGCTCGGCGGGGTGGGCGTGGTGTCGTTCCCGACCTTCGTCTTCGTGGCCATGCAGTCCGAGCAGGTGGTGGCGCTGCTGCTCGGTCCGAAGTGGCACGCCGCCGCCGGCGTGCTGGTGCCGCTGTCGCTGGCGATGGTGCTGCATGCCGTCGAGGCGATGTGCGGCCCGATCCTCGGCGGGCGCGGCGAGCCGCGCGCCGAGTTGCGCATCAAGTTCATGATGCTGCTGCTCACGCTGGCCACGTTGGCCGTCACCGCGCGCTGGTCGCTGGTGGCCGTGGGCTGGGGCGTGGCCTTCGTGTTCCTGGCCCGCTGGATCTGGATGAACGCGGCGGTATGCGGCCGGCTGGCGATCTCGATGCCGCAGTTCATGCAGGCCATGGCCGGCTCCTTCGCGCTCGGCGCGATGGCCTGGGCCGTGCCGGCCGCGACGACGGCCGCGCTCGACGCGGCCGCGTGGCGCTGGTCGCCCATGGCGACGCTGGCACTGACCGCGCCGGTCACCATGGTGGTGCTGGCGGCCGCCGCGCTGATCGCGCCCCGCCTCGTGCTGGGCACCCACCTGCTCGCGCTGATGCAGCGCGCATTCGAACGCCAGCCCGCGCTGGCCTCGCGCCCCGGGGTGGCCGCGGTGGCCGCCGCCGCAGCGCGCGCGGCCCAGGAACTCGACACAAATCCCGACGGAGTCACGCCGACATGGACGCGACAACACAAGACCTCCTGAGCCCCTGGGTGCTGGCCGGCGCGCTGGCTGCCATGCTGGTGGTGGCCGCGCTGGTGCTGGTGTTCATCAACGCCACGGCCAAGAAGGTGGCGCCGGTGGCGCTGTTGCTGGCCGGCTTCTGCCTCGAGGTCTACTTCTTCAAGCAGCCGTTCTTCAACCTCGGCCTGCAGGTCTACCCCAACGACATCATCTCGGTGATCGTGCTGCTGGCCGCGCTGGTGGGTTTTGCCTACCGGCCGCTGCCGATGAACGACAGCCCGTTTCTGCTCTGGCTGGCCTTCGGCGTGACGATGATCGCCTCGTTCGTGGTCGGCCTCAGCGAGCACGGCCGCTACGCCGGCACCGAGGTGCGGCCGTTCTTCTACATGTGGGTGGCGGGCCTGTATTGCTGCGTGGCCGGCTTCGACGAGAAGGACCTCGGGCGCATCGCGCGCTGGTGCCTGTGGACCGCCTACGCGCTGATCGGCATCGCGGCTTACTACTACCTCGCGGTGGAGGTCGGGGTCGTGAACCGTGCCGAGACGTTCGACGGCCCGCTGGACGGCGTGTTCCGCCCGGTCGGCTCGCACGGCACCTTCTTCGTCGGGGCCGTCGGCCTGGTGCAGACGATGGCCTGGCTGCGCCGCACCGGCACGCGCCTGGCCGGCCTGCACGCCGCCATCTTCATGGCCTTCGTGGTGCTGATGCAGCACCGCTCGGTGTGGATCGCCGTGGGCGTGGGCCTGCTGGCCGTGTTCCTGCTCGAGCGCCGGCACCTGCCGCGCCGCTTCGCGCTGCTGCTGGGCTTCACGATGGCCGTCGCGCTGGCCACGGCCATCGCCGCGGCCTTCGGCATGCTCGACAGCCTGACCCGCGACCTCACCCGCTCGACGATCACGATGTTCGAGAGCGAGGGCACCTTCGCCGGCCGCGTCGACGGCTGGATCCGCCTGCTGGAGCAGTGGCTGGCCGCCTCGCCGATGACGCTGCTGTTCGGCTTCCCGTTCGGCCAGGGCTATACGCGCCTGTACAACGGCGTGGTCATCGAGTTCGCGCCGCACAACTTCTTCATCGACCTGCTGCTGCGCGTGGGCATCGTGGGCACGCTGCTGTTCCTGCTGGCCACGCTGCTGGCCCTGCTGCACGGCCTGTTCGCCAAGGTCATCTCGGAGTTCGACTACCTGCTGGCGCGAGGCCTGGGCGTGGCGCTGGTCGCCTCGCTGGTGTACTTCGTCGCCTACCCCTCCTACTACCTCATCGGCGGTGCCACCGGGCTGGCCCTGGCGCACCTGATCGCGCACCGCCACCGGCAACGCGCGCCGGGGCGGCCACTCGACCCGGTGCGCTCGCCGATCACCGGCCAGGTGATCGGCTGGCACGCCCGGCGCTAGGCGACGCACGCCGCGCACCACACACCGCCCAGGCCTGCACCCAGTCCATGGTCGAGCCGCTCGATCAACCCGCCGCCACGCGCCGCACGCGCATCGTCGCGGTGCTGACCTGCTTCAACCGCAAGGCGCTCACGCTGGCCTGCCTGGAGGCTCTCACCTGCACCGCCGGCCGCGCCGGGGCCGAGCTCGAGGTGATCCTCGTCGACGACGCCAGCCCCGATGGCACCGCTGCCGCGGTGCGCGAGCGTTTCCCCTGGGTGGCGGTGATCGCCGGCTCGGGCTCGCTGTTCTGGAACCGCGGCATGCACCAGGGCTTCGCCCTGGCGCTCGAGCGGCCGGCCGATTTCTACCTGTGGCTCAACGACGACACGCACCTCGTGCCTGACGCGCTGCGAAGCCTGTTGGCGCAGGCCGCGGCACTGCGGCACAGCCACCGCAGCCCGGTGATCGTCGTCGGCGCCACCGCCGAGCGCGACAGCGGCCGCGTCTCCTATGGCGGGCGCGTCGCCGGCAGCCGCTGGCGCCCGTTCAACTATCACCTCGTCCACGACCCGGCCCGGCCGGTGCCGTGTGAGGCCATCGAGGGCAACTGCGTGCTCATCCCGCACGACGCGGCCATGCGCGTGGGCAATCTCGACCCGGTGTTCGAACATGCGATGGGCGACACCGACTACGGCCTGCGCGCACGCCGGCTGGGCGTGCCCGCATACGTGGCCGCTGGCGTCGTCGGCCATTGCTCGCCCAACCCGCTGGGCGGTTCGTACTTCGACACCTCGCTGCCGCTGGCCCGGCGCTGGAAGCTGATCCGCGGCCGCAAGGGGCTGCCGGTGCGCTCGTGGCTGCACTTCTGCCGCCGGCATGGCGGGGCGGCCTGGCCGCTGCACTTCGCCTGGCCCTACGCCAAGGTGCTGCTGACCTCGGTGCGGGCCGCCATGCCCGGCCGCCGCCCGGCCGCGGCGGCAACCGTGCGGCCCCACTGAAACCTGGCAAGGACCCCCTTCGGCATGTGCGGCATCTTCGGCGTCGTCGGCTCCATCGAGCGCAGCCTGGCCGAGCGCTGCCTGCACACGCTCACCCACCGCGGCCCCGACGGCTGGGGCCTGTGGCAGGACGAAGGCGTCACGCTCGGGCAGCGGCGGCTGGCGATCCTCGACCTGTCGGAGAACGGCAAGCAGCCCATGGCCTGGGGCAGCGGCCGCTGGTGGATCACCTTCAACGGCGAGATCTACAACTTCCTCGAGGTGCGCGCCGAGCTCGAGGCCCTGGGCCACCACTTCCGCAGCGAGTCCGACACCGAGGTCATCCTCGCCGCCTACGCGCAGTGGGGCGAGCAATGCCTGCTGCGCTTCAACGGCATGTGGGCCTTCGCCATCTGGGACACGCAGGAGCGCACGCTCTTCCTGGCCCGCGACCGCTTCGGCAAGAAGCCCCTGTTCTACGCCGAGCTGCCCGACGGCCGCTTTGCCTTCGCCTCGGAGATGAAGGCACTGCTGCCGTTGATGCCCGACGCCCGGCCCGACGAAGCGCTGATCAGGGGCATGACGCTACGCTCCAGCTTCGGCTACGAAGCCACCGAGCGCTGCCTGGTGCGGGGCATCCAGCGCCTGAAGGCCGGCCACCACGGCGTGGTGAAGCGCGGCCGGCTGCACAGCCGCCGGTGGTGGAACACGCTGGACCACCTGCCCGGCATCCCGCAGCGCTACGAGGAGCAGGTGGAGCAGCTGCGCGCGCTGCTGCTCGACGCCTGCCGGCTGCGCATGCGCAGCGACGTCACCATCGGCACGGCGCTGTCCGGCGGGCTGGACTCCAGCGCCGTCTTCTCGATGCTGGCGCACATCAACCGCACCCACCCTGGCGAGGCGCGGCTGTCCACCGACTGGCAGCACGCCATCGTGGCGTCGTTCCCCGGCACGCCGCTCGATGAGGCAAAGTTCGCGCAGCAGGTGGCGCGGCACGCCGGCGCCGAGGCCCAGGTGCTGGAAGTCGACCCGCTGAAGCTGGTGGGCGAACTGCCGCGCATGCTGTACCTGTACGAGGACATGACGGTGACGAGCCCGCTGCCGTTCATGGCGCTGTACGCACGCATCAAGCAGGCCGGCGTCACCGTCACGCTGGACGGCCACGCAGCCGACGAGCTCTTCGGCGGCTACCCCACCGACTGGGCCTACGCACTGCTCGACGCGGGGCTGGACACCGCGCAGATCCACCAGGTGCTCGACGTCTACGACGGCGGCATTCCCCAGGGCAGCGCGCAGTTCAGGCGCCCGGCCAGCCGCTGGACTTCCTACGCCAGGCGCCTGGGCGCCACCGTCGCCAAGCACGCGCTCGGCCTGCACACCAACCTCGGGCCCGAGTACACGCAGCATGCGCGCTGGCGCGAGCTCGACCACCTGGGCCGCGCCCTCTTCTGGCAGACGCATTCGTTCGTGCTGCCCACCATCCTGCGCAGCTACGACCGCTACGGCATGGCCGCCTCGGTGGAGATCCGCATGCCGTTCCTCGACTGGCGCGTGGCCACCTACGCCTTCGCGTTGCCCTGGCACGCCAAGATCCGCCACGGGTTCTCCAAGGCCATCGTGCGGGACGCCGCGGCGCCGTTCATGCCCGAGGAGATCACCCGGCGGCGCACGAAGATCGGTTTCAACTCGCCGATCGTCGACTGGATGCGTGGCCCGCTGCGCGGCTATTTCCAGGACACCGTTGCTTCGCGCGGCTTTCGCGAGTGCGCGCTGGTCGACGCGCCCAGGGCAAGGCGCCTGGTCACGCAGGTCATCGAGGACCCGCAGGCCACCTTCAAGACCGGCGAGAGCGCGTGGTGGAGCGTGCTGCCGTACTTGTGGTCGCAGGCGCTGTTCCAGGGCGGCCCGCCGCGCGACGCGCCGCCCCGCGGGCCGGGCCACCGGCATGCCGATTCGCTGCAGACCGAGCCGGCGTGACGCATGCCCGGCCGCACCCACCGATCCCGGGGGCGCCTGGCCCACACCCCCTCCTAACAATGACCGCTTGTCATGGCACATGAGAACCTGAACCGCGAAGAACACATCGAGGGCTCGTCCGACCGCTCGTTCGGCTTCGTCTTCGCCGTCGTCTTCGTCATCATCGGCCTGTGGCCGCTGCTCTCGTCGCGCGGGCCGCGCTGGTGGTCGCTGGCCATCGCGCTGGCGTTCGCTGTGGTCGCCGTGGTGCTGCCCCGCGTGCTGGCGCCATTGAACCGGGTGTGGATGAAATTCGGCCTGCTGCTGGCAGCCGTCATCAGCCCCATCGCGCTGGCCATCCTGTTCTATGTGGTGTTCACCCCGGTGGGCCTGCTGATGCGTCTGTTCGGCAAGGACCCGCTGAAGCTGGCACGCGACAAGGACGCCGCCAGCTACTGGGTGCCGCGCACGCCGCCCGGGCCACGCCCTGATTCGATGAAACAGCAGTTCTAGTCACAAGAGCTGAAGACGTTGGGAGAAACACGATGGAGATGATCAAGGAACTGTGGGCCTTCCTGCGCGCGCGCAAGAAGTTCTGGCTGTGGCCGATCTTCCTGATGATGATCGTGCTGGGCGGCCTCATCGTGCTGGCCAAGGGCTCGGCGATCGCACCGTTCATCTACACGCTGTTCTGAGCGAGGTGCGGCCCGTGCGCATTCTCGGACTCTCGGCGTACTACCACGACAGCGCCGCCGCGCTGGTGCACGACGGCCGCATCGTCGCCGCGGCGCAGGAAGAGCGCTTCACCCGCAAGAAGCACGACTCGCGCTTCCCGGTCAACGCCATCCGCTACTGCCTGGCCGAAGCGGGCGCCACGCTGCCGCAGATCGACCGCGTCGTCTTCTACGACAAGCCGTTCCTGAAGTTCGAGCGGCTGCTCGAGACGTATCTCGCGTTCGCGCCGCGCGGGATGAAGTCGTTTCGCATGTCGATCCCGCTGTGGCTGCGCGAGAAGCTGTTCCTGAAGGACCTGCTGAAGTCCGAACTTGTGCGGCTGGAAGGCGCGACCAAGAAGACCAGCCGCTGGAACGGCGAGCTGCTGTTCAGCGAGCACCACCTCAGCCACGCCGCCAGCGCCTTCTTCCCGTCGCCCTACGAGGAGGCGCTGGTGCTCACGATGGACGGCGTGGGCGAGTGGGCCACCAGCTCGGTGGCCATCGGCCGCGGCAAGAACCTCGAGGTGCACAAGGAGATCCACTTCCCGCACTCGCTGGGCCTGCTGTACTCGGCCTTCACCTACTACACCGGCTTCAAGGTCAACTCCGGCGAGTACAAGGTGATGGGGCTGGCGCCCTACGGCGAGCCGAAGTACGCGCAGCGCATCTTCGACCACCTCATCGACGTCAAGCCCGACGGCTCGTTCCGGCTCGACCTGGACTACTTCGACTACTGCACCGGCCTGACGATGACCAACGCGCGCTTCGACGCGCTGTTCGAGGGCCCCGTGCGCAGGGCCGAGGACCGGCTGACGCAGAAGCACATGGACCTCGCGGCCTCGATCCAGGCCGTCACCGAGGAGGTCGTGCTGCGCCTGACGCGGGCGCTGCGCACCGAGACCGGCATGAAGAACCTGTGCCTGGCCGGTGGCGTGGCGCTGAATTGCGTCGCCAACGGCAAGGTGCTGCGCGACGCGAGGTTCGACCACGTCTACGCGCAGCCGGCGGCCGGCGACGCCGGCGGCGCGCTGGGCGCCGCGCTGGCCGGCTACCACCTGCAGCTCGGCCAGGAGCGCCACGTAAACGGCGACGCGATGCGCGGCGCCTACCTCGGCCCGGCCTTCGCCCAGGCCGACATCGAAACGCGCCTGGCCGCCGCCGGCGCGAAGTTCGAGGTGCTGGACGACGCCGCGCTCGTGGCCAGCGCCGCGCGCGACCTCGCCGATGGCAAGGCCATGGGCTGGTTCCAGGGCCGCATGGAGTTCGGCCCGCGGGCGCTGGGCAACCGCTCGATCCTCGGTGACCCGCGCTCGCCGACGATGCAGAAGACCCTCAACCTGAAGGTCAAGTACCGCGAGTCGTTCCGCCCGTTCGCCCCCTCGGTGCTGCGGCACCGCGTTGCCGACTGGTTCGAGCTCGACGGCGACAGCCCCTACATGCTGCTGGTGGCCGACGTCGTGAAGTCGCGCCGGCGCCAGATGACGGCAGCGGAGGAGCAACTCTTCGGCATCGACAAGCTCAACGTGCTGCGCAGCGACATCCCGGCGGTCACGCACCTGGACTACTCGGCACGCATCCAGACGGTGCACGAGGACACCAACCCGCGCTACTTCGCGCTGCTGTCGGCGTTCGAGCGCCTGACCGGGTGCCCGGTGCTGGTCAACACCAGCTTCAACGTGCGCGGCGAGCCGATCGTCGGCTCGCCCGAGGACGCCTTCCGCTGCTTCATGGGCACCGAGCTCGACGCGCTGGCGGTGGGCAACTGCTACCTGCGCAAGGAGGTGCAGAACCCGGCGCTTAAACAGAACTACGAGACCGCCTTCGAGCTCGACTGAGCCCGGCGGTCACCGGGTCGGGAGGCCTTGTTGACGACGACGAACGAACAGCTTGCCGACTTGGCGCCTTCCCACTCCGCCAGGTTCAGCGGCACGCCGCTGGAGGTGGTGCTCCGGCTCGAAGATGGCACCGAGATGCGCGGCAGCAGCTTCGGGGCTTGCCGGCCGGTCGCCGGCGAGGTGGTGTTCAACACCGGCATGAGCGGCTATGTCGAGTCGCTCACCGATCCGTCCTACCGTGGTCAGATTCTGGTGCTGACCTATCCGCTGGTGGGCAACTACGGTGTGCCAGCGCCGCGGCCCGCCGGAAGCCTGGCGCCCCCCTACGAGGCCGACCACATCCAGGTGCAGGGCCTCGTCGTGCAGAACGTCGTGCATGCCTACAGCCACCATGCCGCGGCACGTTCGCTCGGCCAGTGGCTCGCTGCCGAAGGCGTGCCCGGCCTCACCGGCATCGACACGCGCACGTTGACGCGGCGGCTGCGCGAGCACGGCACGATGCGCGGCTGGCTGTCGCCCGCGTCGATGAGCCTGGCCGAGGCGCAGCGCGACGCCGCGACGGTGGAGATGCATGATCAGCTGTTCCGCCTGGTCGCGCCGGCCGAACCCGTGCTGCACGAGGCGGGCGGCGACAGCCGCCGCATCCTGCTCATCGACATCGGTGCCAAGGACCACATCGTGCGCTCGCTGCTCGAGCGCGGCGCCAGCGTGCTGCGCGCGCCGTTCCATGCCGACCTCCTGCGCCTGGCCGAGAGCTGCGATGCCGTGCTCATCGGCAACGGCCCCGGCGACCCGAAGGACCTGATGCCCACCGTGGCCCAGGTGCGTCAGCTGCTCGCTCACCCGTCGCTGCCGATCTTCGGCGTGTGCCTGGGCAACCAGATCCTTGCGCTGGCCGCCGGTGCCGACACCTACAAGCTGCCCTACGGCCATCGCGGCGTGAACCAGCCGGTGCAGGACCTCATCACCCGCCGCTGCTACATCACCAGCCAGAACCACGGCTACGCGGTCGCCGACGCCACGCTGCCCAAGGGTTTCGAGCCCTGGTTCGTCAACGTCAACGACGGCACCAACGAGGGCATCCGCTCGCTGCACGGCCCGCACTTCAGCGTGCAGTTCCACCCCGAGGCGAGCCCCGGTCCGCAGGACACGGCGCACCTCTTTGACGACTTCCTGCGCGTGGTGGCGAGCACGGCCTCGCGCCGCGCGGGCTGACATGTACGGCGTGCACCTCCCGCGCAAGCCGCGCCGCGTGCTCGTGCTCGGCTCCGGCGCGCTGCAGATCGGCCAGGCGGGCGAGTTCGACTACTCCGGGTCGCAAGCCATCAAGGCGCTGAAGGAAGAGGGCATCTACACGGTGCTCGTAAATCCGAACATCGCCACCATCCAGACCAGCCGCGAACTGGCCAGCCGCGTCTACCTGGTGGCGGTGACGCCCGAGTTCGTCGAGCAGATCATCGTCAAGGAGCAGGTCGACGCCATCCTGCTGGGCTTCGGCGGGCAGACGGCGCTGAACTGCGGCCTGGCGCTGCACGATCGCGGCATCCTGCAACGCCACGGCGTGCAGGTGCTCGGCACCCCGATCAAGTCCATCCGCGACACCGAAGACCGCAAGCTGTTCTGCGACCGCCTGGCCGAGATCGGGGTGAAGACGGCGCGCAGCATCGCCTGCGACTCCCCCGAAGCGGCGCGCGCGGCGATCGCCGAACTCGGCCTGCCGGTGATGATGCGCGGCGGTTATGCGCTCGGCGGCAAGGGTAGCGGCATCGTGCGCACCGAAGCCGACATCGATGCCGCACTCAAGCGCGGCTTTGCCGGCGGCGTGCCGCAGGTGCTGGTGGAGGAGTGCCTGGAGGGCTGGAAGGAAGTCGAGTACGAGGTCGTGCGCGACGCGCGCGACAACTGCATCACCGTGTGCAACATGGAGAACCTCGACCCGATGGGCATCCATACGGGCGAGTCGATCGTCGTGGCGCCGACGCAGACGCTCAACGACGAGGAAGTGCAGCTGCTGCGCACGGTGGCCATCCGCACCATCCGGCACCTGGGCATCGTCGGCGAGTGCAACATCCAATACGCGCTGGACCCCCACGGTGTCGACTACCGCGTGATCGAGGTCAACGCGCGGCTGTCGCGTTCCAGCGCGCTGGCCAGCAAGGCCACCGGCTACCCGCTGGCCTACGTGGCGGCCAAGATCGCGCTGGGCTACGCGCTGCCCGACATCCCCAACGGCATCACGCGGCGCACCACCGCCTTCTTCGAGCCGGCGCTGGACTACCTGGTGTGCAAGTTCCCGCGCTGGGACCTGGGCAAGTTCTTCGGCGCCTCCACCCGCATCGGCAGCGAGATGAAGAGCGTGGGCGAGGTGATGGCCATCGGCCGCAACTTCGCCGAGGTCATCCAGAAGGCCGTGCGCATGCTCGACATCGGCGTGGACGGCCTCGATCCCGAGGCCTTCGGCTTCGACGACGTGCGCGACGTGCTGAAGCACCCCACGCCGCTGCGCATCTTCGCGCTGGCCAAGGCGCTGGCCAGCGGTATGGCGGTGGACGAGATCCACGCGCTGACGAAGATCGACCGCTGGTTCCTGCATGCCATCGGGCAGATCGTCGGCCTGCGCCGGCAGGTGGCCGCGGCGACACTGCCGCTGACGCCAGCGCTGCTGCGCGAGGCCAAACGCCACGGTTACTCCGACCGGGCGCTGGATCGCCTGACCCAGGCGCCGGCCGGCACAGCCCGCGCAGCGCGGCAGGTCGCCGGCCTGCGCCCGCAGTTCGCGCGCATCGACACGATGGCCGCCGAGTTCCCGGCCGACACCAACTACCTGTACGGCAGCTACCACGCCGCCAGCTGCGACGTGCCGGCGTCGTCGCAGCGCAAGGTGCTGATCCTCGGCTCGGGCACCTACCGCATCGGCTCCAGCGTCGAGTTCGACTGGTGCGCCGTGAACGCCGCGCAGGAGGCGGCCAAGCTCGGCTACGAGTCGATCATGCTGAAC
>JAEUPD010000067.1 GCA_016788525.1 Rubrivivax sp. | reverse complement strand
CCGGCTGCTGGGCCGCGTCGAGACGCAGCAGCTGGTCGAGCACGTCACCAAGCTCGCCCCCAAGCTGATCGAAGACGTCGTCCCCAAGATGGTTGCCATTCCCACCCTGCAGCGCGTGCTGCAGCTGCTGCTGGAAGAGGGTGTGCACATCCGCGACATGCGCTCGATCATCGAGTGCCTGGCCGAGCATGCCAGCACCGTGAGCGAGCCGGCCGAGCTGGCGCGCCGCATCCGCATGCAATTGGCGCCGGCCATCGTGCAGCAGATCTACGGCCCGGTTCGCGAGCTGGACGTCATCGCGCTCGAGCCCGAGCTCGAGCGCCTGGTGGCGCAGGCGCTCAACTCGCCGCACGGCGCGGCGCTCGACCCCGGCATCGCCGACACGCTGTCGCGCAGCGCAGCCGACACCGCACGCGCGCAGGAAGACCGCGGCCATCCGGCCTGCCTGCTCGTGCCCGACGCCATCCGCGCCCCGCTGGCCCGCCTGCTCAAGCGCGCCGCGCCGCGGCTGAAGGTGCTGGCGCACAGCGAGATCCCCGACACCCACACGATCCGCATCGGCTCGATCATCGGAGCAACCGCATGACCCAAAGGCTCGCTGGCGCCTGCCGCCCCCGCGGTCACGCGGGGGACCCCGTCGTGGCCACCGGGCCCGGCTCCTTTGCGGCGGCGTTCCGGGAGGCCGCATGAACCTCAAGCGTTTCACCGGCCGCACCTCGCGCGACGCGCTCGCGCTCGTGCGCCAGGCCTTCGGCGACGACGCCGTCGTCATGAGCACCAAGCCCTGCGCCGAAGGCGTGGAGGTGCTGGCGATGGCGCCCGAGAGCGTGGAGCACCTGGAGCGTGTCGGCGCGCATGCGCCGCGCGCCGCGGCCGCCGAATTCCGTTCATCGACCTTCGGTGCCTCCACCTTCGGGCACTCGACTTTCGGGCACTCGACCTTCGGTGAACCTCCGCGCCGCGCCGCAGCGCCGGCCGCCCAGGCCACGGCGCGCAACGGTGCGCGCGGCGCACCGGCCGAGCGCATCGAGCCGACGCTGGACGGGCCGCCCGCGGCCGGGCGCAGCGTGGCCCAGGACGTGCAGGACATGCAGATGAGCACCCTGTCGTTCCAGGACTACGTGCGCGAACGCATGCTCAAGCGCCGCCAGGCCGAGATGACCGCGGTGGCCCCGGCCCCCGAACCGGCGGCCTTGCCGCCGGCCGTCTCGCCGATCGCCGAGGCGCGCGCACGCCTGGCCGCGCAGCAGGCCGAGCGCATCGCGCAGCGTGAAATGCCGGCCCCGGCGCCGGCGCACGGCGGCGCCGGCCTCGACGCGGCCTTGCGCGTGCCCGGCGTTGCGCGTGCCGCAGCGATGGCCGATGTCCTGCGGGCGCCGACGGCAGCTGCCCGCGGCAGCAGCGCGCACGCGGCCGATGCCGTGCCGGCGCTGCACAAGGTGGCGCCGGTGGCGCGGGCCGAGCCCGCGCCGCTGGGTGGGCTGGCCGGTGCGGCGCCGCGAGGCGCAGGCGGTGCGGCCGAGGCCGCCGCCAGGCCCTCGGCCGGCGCGCCGGCCCGCACGGACGGCCGAGGCGACGGCCGCGCCGAGCAGGCCGCGATGCTCAACGAGTTGCGCTCCATGCGCGGCCTGATCGAACAGCGCTTTGGCGCGCTGGCCTTCATGGAGAAGCTGCAACGCCATCCGCGCCAGGCCCAGCTCACGCAGCGGCTGCTGGAAGCCGGCTTCTCGCCGGCGCTGACGCGGCGCCTCGCCGAATGTCTGCCGGCGGAGGTCGACGAGATGTCCTGGGCCGCCGGCGTGCTGGAACGCAACCTCGGCAGCGGCGAGCGCGACGTGGCGATCGAAGACGCCGGCGGCGTCTATGCGCTGATCGGCGCCACCGGCGTGGGCAAGACCACCAGCACGGCCAAGCTGGCGGCGGCCTTCGCCGCCCGGCACGGCGCGGCGAACCTCGGCCTCGTGACGCTGGACGCCTACCGCGTGGCTGCACACGAGCAGCTGCGCGCCTACGGCCGCATCCTCGGCGTGCCGGTGCACACCGCGCACGACCGCGCGTCGCTGGAGGACCTGCTGGAGCTGCTGGCCGGCAAGCGCATGGTGCTCATCGACACGGCCGGCATGGCGCAGCGCGACGCGCGCACCCGCGAGCTGCTCGAGATGCTGCAGCGCCCCGCCATCCAGCGCCTGGTGGTGGTGAGTGCGGCGGCGCAGGGCGAGACCATCGAGGACCAGCTGACCGCCTATGCCGCCCCGGGTTGCCGCGGGGTGGTGCTGACCAAGGTGGATGAGGCGGTCAAGCTGGCACCGGCGCTGGACGCGATGATCCGCGCCCGGCTCAAGGTGCTCGCGGTGGCCAACGGCCAGCGCGTGCCCGAAGACTGGCATCGCCTGTCCTCGCATGCCCTCGTCCAACGCGCGCTGCGCGCCAGCGGCGCGCCGGCCTGGCGCATGGAGCCCGGTGAGGTCAACCTGGTGTTCGCCGGGCCGCCATTCGGTGAGGCAGCCGCACCTACCGCGGGTGTGGCCGCCGCACCGGCCGGCCCGGGCGCCGGCCCCGGGGCGGTGCTCGGCTGAGCGCGCGGCACGACGATCGACCTCCGAGTCCCGCCGCATGCGCGACTTCTACGCCGTCTCCGCGCCGATGCCGCTGCTCGACCAGGCCGAGGGCCTGCGCCAGATGTTCGCCGACCGCGCCGGTGCGCGCCAGGTGCTGGCCTTGGCAGCCAACGCGCACGTCACCCACAGCGCGCTGGCCCTGGACCGCCTGGCCGCCGGCTTGTCTCGGCTGGGCCGCCAGGTGCTGGTGGTCGATGCGGCGGACTCGGCGCCGCCGCCGCATGAGCTGTCACGCCTGGAACTCACCGCCGGCGTCGAGCTGCTGCGCCCGGGCGTGGCCTACCTTCCGGCGCGCGGGCTGCCGCTGCAGTTCGTCGACGCGCGCGGCTCCGCGGCGCGCTTCGTCGAGGCATTGTTCGAAGCCGTGCCCAGCGCCGACGTGGTGCTCCTGCACGCCGAAGCGGGCGACCTGGCGCGCGCGCTGGCGCGTCGCGTGGCGCGCCCGCTGCTGCTGGCGGCCGACCATCCGGAGAGCCTCAAGCAGGCCTATGCCAGCTGCAAGCTGCTCAAGCAGCGCACCGGCCTGGCCACCTTTGACCTGATCCTGCTGGCCTCGGCGCGATCGCCGCGCATCGCCGGCATCGTCAACAGCCTGCGCGGCACGGCAGATGGCTTCATCGGGGCCCTGGTGGGCCAATGGGCGCTGATCGACCCGGCCGCGCCGGCACAGCCGCTGGACGGCGCGCTGGCCGTGGCGGCTGGCCGGGATGCCGATGCGCCCGATGCCCGGCTGCAGGCCCTGCTGGCCGCACAGCTGGCCCTCGACCCGGCCGATGGCGCGGCGGGGGTGCCGCCCCCGCCGCTGCCCCATGCCCTGCCGCAAGGCGACCCAAGACCGACCACCGACCAAGGTTGAAAGCCACATGTACACCGCCAAGGGAACCCTCGACGCCAGCGCGCTGCTCAAGCAGTACTCGCCGCTGGTGCGCCGCCTGGCGCACCAGATGATCGCCAAGCTGCCGGCCAACGTGGAGCTGGACGACCTCATCCAGGTCGGCATGATCGGCCTGTCCGACGCGCTGTCGCGTTTCGACGCCAACCAGGGCGTGCAGTTCGAGACCTTTGCCACCCAGCGCATCCGCGGCGCCATGCTCGACGAGCTGCGCGGCAACGACTGGATGAGCCGGGGCGACCGCCGCCACCAGCGCACCATCGAGGCGGCGGTGCACAAGCTGGAACAGCGCCACGGCCGCGCGCCCAGCGAAAGCGAGATCGCGCGCGAGATGGGCATGAGCCTGCCCGACTACCAGGAACTGCTGGGCAAGGTGCGCGGCACGCAGCTCGTCTACCTGGAGGACATGAGCGGCGACGACGGCGACGAAGACTATCTCGACCGCCACGTGGCCGACGAGGAAGCCAACCCGATCATGCGGCTGCAGGACCGGCGCATGCGCGAGGCCCTGGTCGAGGCCATCAAGCAGCTGCCGGAACGCGAGCAGTACGTGATGAGCATGTACTACGAGCAGGACATGAACCTCAAGGAGATCGCCGCGGTGCTGGGCGTGACCGAGAGCCGCGTGTGCCAGCTGCACAGCCAGTCGATCGCGCGGCTGCGCTCGCGGCTGCGCGAGTGGTGAACCGCCGTCCGGCCCCTCGCACGACGCCTTCCTGCTCATCGTCACCTCGCCTTGGAAGCTGCCGCCATGTTCCAGTCCCTGCTGCGCCGCTCATCCCCCCCGGCCCCGGCGCCGGCTGCCGCCGCCACGTCTCACACCGGCCCGAATCTGCAGCAGGTCATCGAGGGGCTGGCCCAGCAGGCTTCGGCACTGGGCCAGGAAGCCGCGCAGGTGCGCGGTGCCATCGAAGACGCCAGCCTGGCCGCGCAGCAGCAGGCGCAGGCCGTGCTCGCGCTGGCGCAGCAACTGCAGCAGGTGGGCGGCGCGCAGACCGGCATCGCCGACGAGACGGCCGGTGCGCACAAGGCGGTGGCCCTGGTCGGCGACGCGATGCACGCCGTCGGGCAGGAGGTGGGCACGATCGTCGGCACGCTGCGCGAGGTGTCGCAGGCGGCCGGCGAGATCACGCAGATCGCGTTGCAGACGCGCCTGGTGGCGTTCAACGCCTCGGTGGAGGCCAAGCGCGCCGGCGAGGCCGGCCGCGGCTTCGCCGTGGTGGCTGATGCGGTGAAGGACCTGGCCGCGCGGGTGGAGGTGTCTTCGAAGCAGATCATGGGCACCGTCGGCCGGCTCGACAGCCGCATCGGCGCGCTGGAGCGCGAAGTACGCCGCGACGAGCAGCGTGCGTCAGGCGATCAAGGCCAGGTGCACCGTGCGCTGGAACAGGTCAGCGACTGCGTGCGCCGCATCCTCGAGGCCAGCGGCAACAGCCGTGAGGTGTGCGATGGGCTGCAGGCGCAGGTCGGGGCCATCGAAGCCGAGATCCGCGGCACCACCACGCGGCTGGACGCCACGCTGCGCCGCACCGAGCAGTTCCTGCGCATCTCCGAGCAGCTCATCGAGACGGTGGCCGAGTGCGGCGTGCGCACCGAAGACACGCCCTTCATCGAGATGGCGCAGGCCGCCGCCGCCCAGGTGTCGCAGCTGCTCGAGCATGCCGTGCGCACCGCGGCCATCTCCAGCACCGACCTGTTCGACGAGAACTACCGGCCGATCGACGGCACCATGCCGCAGCAGCACATGACGCGATTCGTGGCCATGGCCGAGCGCCTGTTTCCGCAGGTGCAGGAGAAGGCACTGGGCCAGTCCGACCGCGTGGTGTTCTGCATCGCGGTCGACCGCAACGGCTACATCCCGTGCCACAACCAGAAGTACAACCACCCACAGCGCGCGGGCGAGGTGGTGTGGAACACCGCCAACTGCCGCAACCGGCGCATCTTCAATGACCGCACCGGGCTGGCCTCGGCGCGCAACCAGCGGCCCTTCCTGCTGCAGACCTATCGGCGCGACATGGGAGGGGGCAACTTCGTCATCCTGAAGGAGGCGGCGGCGCCCATCACCGTGGCGGGGCGTCACTGGGGCGGGGTGCGGCTGGCCTTCAAGTTCTGAGCGCCGCGCGGGCGGTGTGCGCCGCCTGACTTGCGCGCGGCCGGCACGCGAGGCCAGCGGGGTGCGCGTGCGGCACGTGCGGCACGTGCGGCGTGCGGCGCGCCGTGGTGCCAGGCGAAGTGGCTGACCTGCGCAGGTGCGCCTTCCGAGGCCATGCCTCCCGAGACTCGCTGGCCCGCAGGCATGCGGCGCGCGCAGCCGGCCTCAGCTTCTGTGTGGGGGATCCTTCCCCGGCACCGCGGTGCGGCGGCGGGTCGCGAAGGTGTTCAGGCCCAGGTCGAGCCGGCGCTCAACGAGCGCGGCGTGTGGCCGCTGGCCGAGTACACGGGGCTGGAGGATGTGTCGCCGGGCCACAGCACGGCCATCGCGCGCTGCACCGACGCGCTGGCGCGCGCCAGCGCTTCGCGCTGTGCGAGCACACGGCCCATGGCGTGCGTGAGGCGCTCGCCCGTGTTGCCGGGCACGGTGCTGCTGGCCCGCAGCAGCGGCGCGGAGGCTTCCACCGCGGTGGCCAGGCGCTGCGCCGAAGCTTCGACCCCGGCCGCATCGCGTGCCTGGAGGCTGCGCGTCAACGCGAGGAACTGCAGGTCGATGGCCGCCAGCGCGTCGGCGAGCGCAGCGGTGTTGTCGGCGGCCGGCGCGAGTGGATCGGTGCGGCTCATGGCGTGCCTCGGTTCGCTGGATCCGGTCCGGCGGGTTCCTGCCGGGCTCGGCCCGTCAGCGGATCTTGCGGCCGAGCAGTTCCTCGGCATTGACGATCAGCTTGTCGGCGATGGCCTCGGCATTGACCTGGTACTTGCCTTCGCGGATGGCGGCCGCGATGCGCTCGACCTTGGCGGCATCGAATGCCGGATCGTCAGCCACCTTGACCAGCAGCGACGCCGCCGGCGACAGGGCCACCTGGGCACTGGGCTCCGGGTCGGCGGCACCGGCACCTCGCGGCGGCGCGCTGCCGGCCGCGGCTTTGCGTTCGGCGCCCTGGACAGGTGCGACGGGCTTGGAATCGATGGGTCCGATCTTCATGATGAGCTCCTGTCCGAGGCCGGTGTGGCAATGGCACCCGCTGACATGTACGCGCTATCGGCAGCCCGCGCACGGGACTTGAGGGCATGGCGTGCGATTTTCGGCGCCGCCCCGGGAACAGGGGGGTGCCGTCTCACAGCCTGACCTCCACCAGCGAGTCGCCCACTGGCTGCCCGGTGACGATCCGCCCGCCTTCGGTGCGCACGCGCACCGGCTGGCCTTCGATGCCGTGGCCCAGGGCCAGGCCTTCGGCGCTGACCTGGTAGCCGTGACCCGCGGCGACGATGCGCACGGCCTGGCCGCTGGCGAACCAGCGCCGCGCCGCGAGATCGGACTCGCGCAGAGCCTGGCCCGGCGCGACGGGCCGCGCCAGCGTCCGCCCCGCGACGACGCGGCCGGCGCCCAAGGGCAGCGACGGCGCCGCGGCCCAGTCGACATCGGCCAGTTCCCATTGCTCGGCCGACAAGGCGGCCCCGGCGGGCAGCGCGCCCTTGCTCGTCCAGGCCGGCGCCAGCACCTGCACATGCACCGGAAGGAACGCCTTCCAGCGCGAGGCGCCCTGTGCGCAGCGCAGGCCCACGCGCGTGGTGCCCCACGCCGGCAGGCCGGCCACCAGGAACGTCTCGACGCGCGCGCATGGCGCGAGCTTCAGCCGAACGTCCAGCATGCCGGGCCGGGCCACCACGCGCGCGCCGGGCGGGGCGACGGCCGTGGCGGCCTGCTGCACCAGCGCCACGGCAGCGTCGCGCACTGCGGTGCTCAGCTCGAAGGTGCCCGCAGTCTGTGCGGCCGGGCTGATGCCCGGGGCGCCGGCGAGCACGACGACGCCGCCGAGCGCGGCGCACCATGTGGCCGCGGCCCGGGCCGGGCGGCTGCGGGAGTTCTTCACGAATGGCAATGTAGCCCGTGGCCATGGTGTGCAGCGGCGGAAATTGAGCATGGAACGCCGTCTTTATCGCGCCCACGCGGGGCGGCGCGCTCCAGAGAATCCCCGGCCATTGCAGCCATTGGCTGTGGTGCCCACCCGGGCGCCCGGCCGTGCGGGATGTTGGCGATGGTGCCCAAGCTCACTGCGAGTCTCGAATTCCACGGCCAGGCGCTAATGCTGCGCGCCGAGCGACAGCGGTTGATCGCCGGCAACATCGCCAACGCCGACACCCCGGGCTTCAAGGCGCGCGACTTCGACTTCGCCTCGGCGCTGCGCGCGGCCACCGTGGCCGCCGGCGGTGCCACTGCACCGGGCGAGGGTGTCGCGCAGGGCGTGCTCCAGCCGGGCGGGCGGCCGGCGCCGCTGCTGCGCTACGCGCAGCCGGCCCAGACCCACCTGGACAGCAACACGGTGGACATGGACCGCGAGCGCGCCGCGTTCGCGCAGAACGCCACCCAGTACGAGGCGACGCTGCGCTTCATCAACGGCAACGTGCGCACGATGCTCGACGCGATGAAGAGCCATCACCAATGACCCCCCCGAAGCGCCTTCGGCGCCTCCCCCCAGGAGGCAGCGCCAGCGGACCGGCACTGCGCTTGCGCAGCGGCGAAGGCTCATATCGCGCCAGCGATGTGATGTCGAAGCCAAAGCCGGTTCTGCGGCGGGTGCCGGACTGCACTGATGCAAGGACACGCGCATGAGCCTCACCCGCATCTTCGACGTCGCCGGCAGCGCGGTCAGCGCGCAGAGCCAGCGCCTGAACGTGGTCGCCTCCAACCTGGCCAACGCCGATACCGTCGCCGGCCCCGACGGCAGCGCCTACAAGGCGCGGCAGGTGGTGTTCCAGACGCTCCTGATGGGCCCGGCGGCGCAACGCAATGCCAACGCCGGCGTGCGCGTGTCGACGATCACCGAGTCCGAGGTGCCCGGGCGCCGCGTGCACGACCCCCGGCACCCGGGCGCCGCCGCCGACGGCTACGTCACCTACAGCAACGTCAGCCCGGTCGAGGAGATGGTCAACATGATCTCGGCGTCGCGCTCGTACCAGAACAACGTCGAGGTGATGAACACGGCGCGGAACCTGCTGCTCAAGACGCTGCAGATGGGCCAGTCGTGAGCCTCGCGCCGCTGCGCCGAACCGTCTTCACGAAAGCCGCGCGATGCCCACCTCAGTGACCACCACCGATCCCTTCGCGGCACTGAACCGCACCGGCAACGGCAGCACGCCGGCCACCAGCAACGCCGCCGGCAGCGCCGAGCGGTTCCTGAAGCTGCTGGTCACGCAGATGCAGAACCAGGACCCGCTCAACCCGCTGGACAACGCGCAGATCACCAGCCAGATGGCGCAGATCAACACCGTGTCGGGCGTCGAGAAGCTCAACGACACGGTGGCCGGGCTGAAC
>JAEUPD010000011.1 GCA_016788525.1 Rubrivivax sp. | reverse complement strand
GATGCGCGCGTCGCGCACGAACTGCTCCATGCCGGCGCCGGCGATGTAGCCGTGGCCGCCGAACACCTGCATGCAGTGGCTGGTGGCGATCCAGCCGTTGTCGGTGATGAAGGCCTTGACGATGGGCGTGAGCAGCGCGGTCAGGTCGGCGGCCTCCTTGCGCTCGTCCTCGTCATCGGTGGAGAGCATCTTGTCGATGAGCAAGGCGCAGTAGATGGCCAGCGCGCGGCCGCCCTCGGCATAGGCGCGGGCGGTCAGGAGCATCTTGCGCACGTCGGGGTGCACGATGATGGGGTCGGCCGGCTTGTCCTTGGCCTTCGGGCCGCTGAGCGAACGCATCTGGATGCGGTCCTTGGCGTAGGCCACGGCGTTCTGGTAGGCCACCTCGGTGAGCCCCAGGCTCTGGTTGCCCACGCCCAGGCGCGCGGCGTTCATCATCACGAACATCGCGGCCAGCCCCTTGTGCGGCTCGCCGACCAGCGTGCCGCTGGCGCCTTCGAGGTCGATCTGGCACGTGGCGTTGCCGTGAATGCCCATCTTCTCTTCGATGGCGGTGCAGAAGATCGGGTTGCGCTCGCCGATCGAGCCATCGGGCGTGACCTTGAACTTGGGCACCACGAACAGGCTGATGCCCTTGCTGCCGGCCGGTGCCTCGGGAAGGCGCGCCAGCACCAGGTGCACGATGTTCTCGGCCATGTCGTGCTCGCCGGCGCTGATGAAGATCTTCTGGCCGGTGAGCTTGTAGCCGCCGTCAGGCTGCGGCTCGGCCTTGGTGCGCAGCAGGCCGAGGTCGGTGCCGCAGTGCGGCTCGGTCAGGCACATGGTGCCGGTCCACACGCCACTGGTCAGCCTGGGCAGGTAGGTCTTCTTCTGCTCGTCGGTGCCGTGCGCGTGCAGGCACTCCAGCGCGCCGTGCGACAGGCCCGGGTACATCGTCCAGGCCTGGTTGGCCGAGTTCATCATCTCGTAGAAGCACTGGTTCACGACGATCGGCAGGCCCTGGCCGCCGAACTCGGGGTCGACGCTCAGCGCCGGCCAGCCGCCCTCGACGTACTGCGCATAGGCTTCCTTGAAGCCCTTGGGCGTGCGCACGGCGCGCGTGGCCTTGTCATGCGTGCAGCCTTCCTGGTCGCCGGGCAGGTTCAACGGCGCCAGCACCTCGGCGGCGAACTTGCCGCCTTCTTCCAGCACGGCGTTGATGGTGTCGGCGTCGATCTCCGCGTGGCGCGGGCACATCTTCAACTCGTCGACGACGCCAAGCACTTCGTGCATCACGAACTGCATGTCGCGCAGCGGCGGGGTGTACTGGGGCATGGTGGTTCTCCCTGTCGAAATGGGCGGGCTGGCGAGGAACTCAGCGGCGCGCGCCGGCGGCCGCGCGTGCGGTGCGGGTGGGCTTGCGGGGCGTGGTGGCGGGGCGAGCGGAGGCGCTTGTGGCCGTCGGGGCGCTGGCCGTGACGGTCGACATCGGCGCGGTCGGCGCGTCTGCGGTCGTCGGCCCGAAAGGGGCGCCTGAGGCGTCGCGCGCCTTCGCCTTGGCGGGCGGCGCATGGAACGCCACGACGCGCTCGAAGCCGGTGCGCGCACGGTCGAGCACGCCGGCGTTGCGCAGGAAGCGCCAGTCGTGGTGCAGCGCGAGCACCAGGCCGTGCAGTTCGAACAGCATCTGCGCCGCGTCGGTGCCCTCGCGCAGGTGGCCAGCCTCTACCGCGCCGAGGATGGCGCGTTCGAGAGCGCCGTGCCAGGCGCGCACCATGTCGGCCAGCGCGTCGCGTACCGGGCCCGGGCGGTCGTCGAATTCCACGGCGCCGCTGATGTAGATGCAGCCGGCTTCCAGCTCGACCGACACGCGCCGCACCCAGCGCTCGAACAGCGCGCGCAGGCGCGGCAGGCCGCGCGGTTCGCGGATGGCCGGGAAGAACACCTCGTCCTCGAAGCGCGCGTGGTACTCGCGGATGACGGCGATCTGCAGTTCCTCGCGCGAGCCGAAGTGCGCGAAGACGCCGCTCTTGCTCATCTTCGTGACCTCGGCCAGCGCCCCGATGGACAGGCCCTCCAGCCCCATCTGCGAGGCGAGCGCGAGCGCCGCGTCGAGGATCACGGCGCGGGTGTGCTGCCCCTTGGGCTGGCCTTTCGGCGGCCCCTTGGGCTGCGGGCGTGAGGGCGCGGGGGCAGGGGGCCCCGCGGGCGCTGGTGGGCTCATCGGTGGGTTATCGGCACGCGGCTTGCCGAACCTCAGAGGAACGGCGATCGAACGATCGTGCTATTTTGGCCGGCACCGCGGCGGCCGGGCGTGAAACAAGCCCAGGTTTTCTAGGGACGCCGGTCTAGCAGCCGGGCGGCAGAAGCCGTGGCTGTGGGCGAGGCAGGTTGCCCTGACGGGCGGGGTACCAAGGGGCAGCCGGCCTGCAGCCGCTCCCATGGAGCAGCCGACCGGGCCGTGCAGGATCCCTCACTCTTCGTCGTCGCCGCGGTCCTTCTGCTCGGCGGCGGCCTCGGCCGTGCTCCTGTCCAGTGCCGGCTTGAGCTGCTCGGCGCGCTTGACGAAGGCGTCGCGCGGCGTGGGCGTGCGCCACATCAGCGCCGGCGGCGGCAGCACATGGGAGTAAAGCTCGGCGAACCAGCGTTCGCTGCGCTGCTGGTTCAGGCCCAGCAGGATGGCCGCGCCAACAGCGTACGCGGCGCCTGCGGCCCAGCCCAGCGCGCGCCGGTGGTGCGGCAGCACCAGGCGGGCATGGCCCCACAAGGTGACCAGTGCGATGGCCGAGTTGACGCCGGTGACCAGGCGCGCGAACCCGGGCCAGCCGCTCAGCGCCGAGGCCCACTGCAGCACGAAGGTGGCGACCTCCAGCCCCAGCAGCCCCGGCACCACCACGGCCAGATGAGTCCAGAACTCGAAGCGGTGCTGGAACAGCTTGGAGGCCAGACCCCAGACCAGGCACCAGCCAGCCAGTGCGGCCGGAACAGTCAGCAGCGGCGAGATCCAGTCGGTGGCCTTGCTGCCCGGGTCCAGGGTGATGGCCTGCTCGGCGAGGATCCACAGCCACAGCAGCAGCGCCAGCCCGAGTGTGCGCAGGTGCCCGAAGCCGGCGTCGCGCAACGCGCGCTCGGGCTCCAGGGCCTCACCGGCGAGCCGCAGGCGCATGCGCGTGTGGCCAAGCGTGAGCTCGATCGGACCGGCGGCCGTGGAAGAGCCGCTTGCCGGGCTGCCAGGGGGCGGCGGCGCCAGAGCGCTCAGCGGCACCGCGGCACCGCCTGCGGGCAGGTGACGGCGGCCGCAGCGCAGGCCGTTGCGACCGGGCAGCACGCGCAGCTGCGCGGCACCATCGTCAGCCTGCTCGACCACCGCATGGTGCGGCGCGACGTGCGGGTCGTCGATGACCACCTCGTTGTCGATGGCGCGGCCGATGCGCAGCGGCCAGGTACCCACCGGCACCGCCAGCCTCACGCGGCCGTCGCGATCAAGGACCTCGGCCAGGGCCAGCGGGCCCGGCATGGTGGCGTGTGCAAGGGCGCCGGGCGTTGCGTGGGTGGGCTGTTCGTGTTCCTGCAACAGCGGCTGCGGCGCCTGGTGCGCGTCCGGTCCCTGGGCGGTGCCACCGGCCGGCCCGTCGCCCTCATGCGGCAGGCCGTTCATGGCGCCACCTTGCGGCCACTGGCGGCCGGCAGCACGCCGAAGCCGCCCAGGTAGTGCGCGGCCAGCTTCTGCGCATTGGGGAAGGAGAAGCCATAGGCGTCGAAGCGGCCCTGCACGCCTTGCGCGCTGCCGTCCAGCGTGGCCACCAGCAGCGACAGGTCGTACAGCCCGGGCAGCTTCTTGTGGGCGCGCAGGCACATCACCGCGCGCAGCGGCACGCCTTGGCCCTGCACCGTGTCTTCCTGGCACTGCGAGGCGCTCTGGAGCCGCGTGGCGCCACCGAAGGGTTCGTTGCGAAAACTCTTGGCGTAGCGGTCGAGGAAGCGCACGGCGCCGATGCGCCGGCCGTCGTAGGCCTCGTGCCGCACGACGAGGTGGCCCAGCAGCTGGTTGCCGCCGATGAAGATGCGGCTGTCCATCTGGCAGTCGCTGCGTTCGAAGAGCAGGCCGCGCGCGTCGGGCGGGTTGCTGCGCCCCCAGCAGCGCATGAACGACTCGCGCGGCACGGGAATCGCGTAGTGCGCGTGGCCCGAGGCGCGCCAGGGCTGCGCAAGGAAGGCCTGGGTCAACCCCTCCTGGTGGCGCAACAGCTGCTGCACGATGCGCGGGTAGACGGCTTCGGTGATGGGCGCGGCCTTCGCGCCGCGCGCCAGCAGCTGCTCGGCGAAGTGCGCAGGCACGAGAAAGCTGACCTGCTCCCCGTCGCGCCGCGCGGCCACGTTGATGCCGATGACGCGGCCGCGTTCGTCCAGTGTGGGCCCGCCGCTCATGCCGCCGGACAGCGAGCCGCCGAAGAAGATCACCGGCAGGTAGCTGCGCTCGACCAGCCCGTTGTAGGCGCCGCTCATCACCGCGAAGCCCACGTCCAGCGGGTTGCCCAGCGCGTGGATGCGCTCGCCACGCTGCAGCGGGTCAGCCTCGGGCCGCAACGGCAGCACGCCGCGACCGGCCACCGTGGCGGCATCGGCCACCTTCAGCAGCGCGAGGTCATGGATGACGTCGATGTCCAGCAGCTGCAGCGCGCCCTGGCGCCCGTCGGCGGTGGCGTAAACGAGCCGGTACTGCGCGGGCTTCAGCGCGTACTGGCTGACCACGTGGTAGTTGGTGATGAGGTGGCCTTCGGGCGTGACGAGGAAGCCCGAGCCCACCGAGGCCTGGCTGTCCTGCCCGCGCAACAGCGTGCGTACCTGCAGCAGCCGCTCGCGCGCGCTGGCGAAGGCGCGCTGGCTGGCGTCAGGAGCTGCCGCCGGCGCCGACGACGTGGCTGCCGGGGCCGATGCCGAAGTGGCTGCAGGGGCGATGCGCGTGCGCGCGTCGAGGCTGCGAGGCGGAGCCGGGGCCGCCGTGGGCTGTGCCGCAGGCGACTGCGCCGGGGCGCTGGGGGCGGAAGGGCCGGCCGGGCCTGCAGCTTGCGCGATGGCGAACGCGCCCAATGCGCCCACCAAGGCCAGGACCGCAGACGGCCCCGGCAGCATTGCACCCAGCCACCGCACCACCTCGCGCCACTGCCGCCGAGCCGGGCGCTGCAAACCTACACCGATCATGGGCCATTGTGGCCGATGGTTCGCCGCGGCCGCCGGTGGCGCCGGCGCCGCGTGCGTGGCATGCATTGGCTTCTTGTTATGCTCCGAGGGCGGGAACGAGCTTCCCCGTCAAACGATGGAAGTGCTTCAGCTCGATGTATCGGGCCGACCACAGGCCTGGGTAACGCCCAAGGAGGCGGCCGTGCTGTACGCCAGCGACGGCGTCGCCTGGACGCTGGGCGAAGCCTTCTTCGTGCTGCGCGGGGGCATTCAGCGCACCACGGGTCGCCAGAGCCGCATCGAACTGCACCCCATCATCGCGGTCCGCGGGGCCGTGCCCAGCCGCGCGTGGCGCACTGCCCCTGCGCTGACCAACCCGAAGCTGTTCGCGCGCGACCGCCACGTCTGCGCCTATTGCGGCGGGCGCTTCCACTTCGACGAGCTCACGCGCGAGCACATCACGCCGGTGTCGCGTGGCGGCAGCGACACGTGGATGAACTGCATCACCGCGTGCCGCTCTTGCAACGGCGCCAAGGGCAACCGGCTGCCCGAGGAGGCGCGCATGAGCCTGCTGTACCTTCCGTACGTGCCCAGCCTGCACGAAGACATGATCCTTCGCGGCCGGCGCATCTTGGCCGATCAGATGGACTTCCTGCTGGCCTCGGTGCCGCGCAGCAGCCGGCTGCACGGCTGAAGACTGGGTCGCGCCGGCCTGGCCCGGCGCCGCGCGAGGTGACGGCTGCCGATCAGCGGCCCGGGAACCAGATGCGCCACAGTCCCACGACGACGTGGCCCCAGATGAGGATGTTCAGCCCCAGCATCGTGAACAGCCGACTCATGGTGAACAGGCCGCGGGCGCGCCGCAGGCAGCCGTCTTCGCCGGTGACCGCGTAGAGCACCAGGAAGAACGCCGAGGGCACGAACGTGCCCACGATGAGCACCGCCATCACCCAGTAGAAGACTGTCATGGCTCGATTATCGGGACGGCGGTGCGGCCTGGGGCGTGCGCGGCGTGACTGGGCATGCCCTGTTGTGCACCCTGCGCCGCGGACCATTTCACGCCTGCACCGGCGGCGAGCGCGGCCGCAGCCGGCGCGTCCTTCGCCGCGGGGACGCCCGCAGCCCCGGTGCCGATGCGCTTGGGTCGCGGGCGGCCTATGCTGGGGGTGCGTTTCATCGACCCCCTGCTGCCGAGGAGCCTGCCATGCCCAGCACGTTTGCCGTTTGCCCGCCATGGGCCGCCGCCGCGATGCGCCGCTTCGCGCCCCTGATCGCCGCCACTGCGGCCGCGACCGCGACCTTCGGCGCCGCGGCGGCCGACCAGATCTTCCTCAAGCTCGACGGCATCCGCGGCACCGCCACCGACCGCAATCACCGCGACGAGATCGAAGTCACGTCGTATGCGCAGTCGTTCCGCAACACCGTCAACTTCGGCTTCGGCAGCGGTGGGGCCAGCAGTGGCCGCGTGCGCTGTGGTGACGTGACGCTGCTGAAGAACATCGACAACGCCACGCCCGACCTCATCATGCACGTCACCACCGGGCGCCACATCCCCGAAGGCGTGATCACCTTCCAGCGCAGCGGCGCCCAGACGTTCGACTACTACATCGTGCGCCTGCGCGATGTCGTGGTCGATGCCGTCGAGCAGATCGACCCGCCCGGAGACGGCACGCTCACCGAGAAGATCAGCCTGAAGGCGCGGCAGTTCCAGTTCACCTACGTGCCCGTCGATGCCCGCGGAGCGGCCGGCACGCCGGTCAGCTTTGGCTGGGACTGCGTGTCGAACACGCGCTTCTAACCTGGCCGGCCTTCTCGGGCGGGGGCCTGGGCCGGCGCCCCGGTGCGTTAGCAGCCGCCAGCCGGCCGCACCGAGGCCGAGGGTTCGGCCTTCATGTCCGGAACGCCCGGGCGACCTTGTGCGTTGCCGGCCGTGCCGCTGCCGGCCGACGCGTGCTCAGGCTGCCGCCAGGCCAGCCTCGTACAGGCGCGACAGCGCCGCGGGCTCGTGCACGAAGTACACGTGGGCCTCGCGCCACGGCGCCGCTGCAATGCGCGCGGCCCACTCGGCCAGGCTGGCCTCGGTGCAATGCTCGAGCCGCAGGCGCGGGTAGCCCCAACTGGTCGTGGCCACCCAGCGCGGCGCGCCATCGAGCCGTGCCTCGTGCGTGATGCGGCGCGAGGCCTTGAGCGCAAAGCGGAAGTGTTCGGGCACCGCGGCGCCCACCGCTCGAGCACGCTGCGCCTGGGCATGCGGTAGAAGGTGTTGTTGATCTCCACCTTGCCGAGGTGCTGCGTGTACCGGCCGAGCATTTCCCCGGCACGCAGCTTCTCGGGGTGGAAGTTGCCTCTCCACTGGTCGTAGGCATAGCCGCTGGCCCCTGCAAGAAGCAGCAGCGGGGCGGGCGAGGGCATGTCCACGGCGCCGGGTCGTCAGGGCAGCGTGTAGTCGAACTCGTAGCGGTGCTGGCCGCCGGCCACGATGATGCGGAACGTGCCCGCCAGCCCCTGCAGCTCGCCGGTGGCCGAGTCGGGCACCACCGTCACGGCCAGTTGCGGTGTTCCCCGGCTCATCGTGCCCGAGTGCTGAAGCACGAACGAGCCGCGGCGGCCGTGCAGCGCGCCGTCGACAAGCTCCATGGCGACGTAGCCGGCCGAGCCTGGCATGCCGGGCACTGCGCTGAGCATCTGGCCGCGGGTGGTGGCGACGAGGTCGCCTTCGATCTGCTTGTTGATCTCGAGGCGGGCCAGCGTCGCGCTTGCGCCGGCCCCGGTGGCCTGCGCCGGCTGGCCGGGGTCGCCCTCGAAGGGCAGCGGCGACAGCCTCACGACGAAGGTCCCGCAGGCCGTGGTGTTCATGGCTGCGGCCCCGGTCGCCCGGCCGGTGAGGTCGCGGCCGCATCCGCGGCGGGCGCCGCGCTGCTCGTCGATGGCGCCGGCGGCCTTTGTCCAGGCGTGCCGACATGCGGCTGCACGCGCGCGCCATTGACGAACACCGCCCCGTCGATGACTTCGATGAGCATGGCGCCGAAGCGGCTTTGCCATACCCAGCGCGCCACGCCATCGGCGCCCAGCGGGAGCGAGGCCTGGCCGTCGTCAGCCAGACGGAGAAGGACTTCGGGGGACCAGGGGGCGTTCATGAGACAGGTCGGCGGAAGGGATCGGTGGTGGCGGCGGCTCGTGGTCGAGGGGCCATGAACCGGCACACGAGTTGGCGCCACAACGTGACGTGCGGCGCTTGGCCGATGACGAGTGGGCAGTGACGCAACGGCGGAACGGGAACTCAGAACCAGACCCAGATGCGCCGCAGCCAGCGCGGCAGCCGCTGCGGCCTGGGGTGGTACAGCTGGCGAAGGTCTCGGGCGTGCATGGGACTCTCCGTTGGCGGGGAGGGGACTGTATGAAAATACAGCCCCACCTGCAACCCCTTCCTCGTCGGCGCCGCGGCCCCGTCGCCAAAGGCCGGTCCACAGCGGCACGCCGAGCCGATCATCGGCACTCGGTCGGGGTCTGCTCCAGATGCCCGGTACAGGATCTCGCAGACGATCGGAAGTGGGGGCAGCGACGGCCGCCCGCAGCAGCCTGCCCGCCTTCGCTCGCGAAGGCAATGCGGGCTTCGTCGAAGTACGCAGCGATAGTGGTAGGCCGGGCGGGGCTCGAACCCGCGACCACGGGCTTATGAGGCCCTTGCTCTGACCGACTGAGCTACCGGCCCACGTCCTGCACGTTACGCACGTGCCGAAAGCGGTGTGCGCTGACCCGTTGTGCCGCGTTCGCTCGCTCGGCCGATGGCGCACGCGCGACGCAGTGTACCGGTGTGCATCACGACACCGCCGCGACATCGTCGGCCACGCGCATCAGTGCGGGGCGGCTGTGGCCTTGGTCGGCCTTCGGGGCCTGCCTTGGCAAGGCTGAGCCCGGCCCATGTCGCCAGCGTGCTGACCTGTGTGGGCATCATGCGGGCGGCGCTTGCCGGTTCGGCGTCCTGACGAGGGCTGCAGCCCGCGGCTCGCGGGCTGCCTCGGTGGGCGGGTGTGCCGAGCCCGGCTTCTTCTGGGCCAGCGGCACGCCGTGCCGCACGGCAATCACCTCGGCGAGGATGGACACGGCGATCTCCGCCGGCGTGCGCCCGCCCAGGTCGAGCCCGACGGGGCCATGCAGCCGCGCGATCTCGGCCTCGCTCAGGTCGAACATCGCCAGCCGCTCGCGCCGTTTGGCGGTGTTGCTGCGCGAGCCGAGCGCACCGACGTAGAAGGCCGGCGACTTCAGCGCCTCCAGCAGTACCAGGTCGTCGAGCTTGGGGTCGTGCGTCACGGCCACCACGGCGCAGTGCGGGTCGAGTTGCAGCTCCTGCACCAGGTCGTCGGGCATGGCCTTGCTGAAGGTGGTGCCGGGCACGTCCCAGCTGAGGTGGTACTCCTCGCGCGGGTCGCAGCAGATGACTTCGAAGTCCAGCGCCAGCGCCATCGGCGCGAGCACGCGTGAGAGCTGGCCGGCGCCGATGACGAGCAGGCGCCAGCGCGGGCCGTACAGCGCGCGCAGCCGCAGCCCGTCGAACTCGAAGGCCTCGCCGCGGTGCGCCGGCTCCACCGACACGGTGCCGGTGGCCAGATCGAGGCGGCGCGCCACCAGTTCATGGCGTGCCGTGCGCGCAAGCACCTCGTCGATCCAGCGGGTGTCGCCCAGCGGCTCCTGCACCAGCCGCAGGTTGCCTCCGCAGGGCAGGCCGAATCGCGCCGCTTCCTCCTTGGTGACACCGTAGGCGATGAGGCTGGGTGCGGTGACGCGCTCGCCATGGCGCACGCGGTCGATGAGGTCGTCCTCGACGCAGCCGCCGCTGACCGAGCCGACCACCTGGCCGTCGTCGCGCATGGCAAGCAGCGCACCGGGTGCGCGTGGCGCGGAGCCCCAGGTCTCGATGACGGTGACCAGCCACACGGCATGGCCGCCGTGGTGCCAGTCGCGCGCTTGCGAGAGCACTTGCAGGTCGAGGCTGTCCATGGTGGTCCCCGGGTCTCGTCGTGGGGCGGAGTGTCCGTCAAGGTGCGGCGGGCCACCAGACCGCGGCGCTTGCCGCGGGCGGCGGCGCTACTTCAGCGACAGCGCGTGACCGACGAGCCGTGCGGTGATGTCGACGATCTGGATCATCCGCTCGTAAGGCATGCGCGTGGGGCCGATGACCCCCAGCGTGCCGACCACGCGCCCGTCCACCTCGTACGGCGCGGTCACCACCGAGAGCTGCTCGTAGGGCACGACCTGGCTTTCGCCGCCGATGAAGATGCGCACGCCCTCGGCGCGGCTGCTCACGTCCAGCAGGCGCAGCAGTTGCGTCTTCTGCTCGAACAGGTCGAACATGCGGCGCAGGCTGCCCATGTCCTGGCCGAAGTCCTGCACGCCCAGCAGGTTGCGCTCGCCGGCCACCACCACCTGGTCTGCGCCGTCTTCCGCGGCTTCGCTGCCGACCTCGACCGCCGCCTGCATCAGCGTGGCGATCTCGCCGCGCAGCGCGTCGATCTCGCGCTTCAGGCGTTCGCGCACCTCCTCCAGCGTCAGACCGGCATAGTGCGCGTTGACGTAGTTGGTGGCCTCGATCAGCTCGGCCTGCGTGTGGTCGCCCGCGGTGAAGACGACGCGGTTCTGCACGTCGCCCTCCGGCGACACCAGGATCACCAGCACACGCCGCTCGCCCAGGCGCAGGAACTCGATGTGGTGGAAGACGCCGGCCTTGCGCGGCGCGCTGACCACGCCGACATAGGTGGACAGGCTGGAAAGCAGCGAGGCGGCCTGCGCGATGACGCGCTGCGGCTGATCGGGATGGAGCTGCTCGCGGGCGGCGGCCATTTCGGCGCTGTCGGCCAGCGTGCCGCCCAGCTCGGCGGCAGGCCGCGCGGTGAGCATCGTGTCGACGAACAGGCGGTAGCCGCGCGCGGTGGGCACGCGGCCGGCGCTGGTGTGCGGGCTGGCGATCAGGCCCAGCTCCTCGAGGTCGGCCATCACGTTGCGGATGGTCGCCGGCGACAGGTCGAGCCCCGAAGCGCGCGACAGCGTGCGCGAGCCCACCGGCTGCCCCTCGGCGATGTAGCGTTCCACCAGCGCCTTCAACAGGGTGCGGGCACGGTCGTCGAGCATGATGTTTCATTGTACGAACGGCCCTGCCGCGCAGTGCGGCCCGGCACCTGCGCAGCGGGCGCGAACGCCCCCGCAAGCAGGCGTTCCACGAGGGTGGCTATGGTCTAATGTGCCGCATGCCGAAGGCCTTCAAGCATGCCGCCATCGTGGGCAAGTTCCAGGCCCGCGGCATCGGGCCGGTGCTCGAGGAGATTGCGCACTTCCTGGTCGGCCGGGGCCTGGACGTGGTCTTCGAGCGCGAAACCGCGCTGGGCATGGGCGCCACCGGCCTGGCGCGCGACGGCAGCGTCGGTGCGGTGGGCGGGCCGGGCGGATTCGAGGCGCTGTCGGTCGAAGAGCTCGGCCGGCGCTGCGACATCGCGGTGGTGGTGGGGGGCGACGGCACGATGCTCGCCTTCGCGCGCGAGATGTCGCGCCACCAGGTGCCGCTGGTGGGCATCAACGCCGGGCGCCTGGGTTTCATCACCGACATCCCGCTCGACCGCTACAAGGAAAGCCTGGCGCCCATCCTGGCTGGCGACTACGAGGAGGAGCACCGCTCCATGCTGGCCGGCGGCGTGTGGCGCCAGAGCGACCAGCTCAGCGAGTGCATCTTCGAGGGCGTGTCGCTGAACGACGTGGTGGTCAGCCGCGGCGCCACTGCCGGCATGGTGGAACTGCGCGTCGACGTCGACGACGACTTCGTCGCCAACCTGCGCGCCGACGGCCTGATCGTCGCCACGCCCACCGGCAGCACGGCCTATGCGCTGTCGGCCGGCGGGCCGATCCTGCACCCTTCGATCGGCGGTTGGGTGGTGGTGCCGATCGCCTCGCACACGCTGTCCAACCGGCCGATCGTGCTGCCCGATGCGGGCGAGGTGCGCATCGGCATCGTGGCCGGCAAGGATGTCTCGGTGAGCTTCGACATGCACAACCTGGCGAGCTTGCTGCATGGCGACCAGATCCGCGTGCGGCGCTCGGCGCATCAGGTGCGTTTCCTGCACCCGCGCGGATGGAGCTACTACGCGACCTTGCGCCGGAAGTTGCGCTGGTACGAAGGCGGCGTATGACTCCCCCCCGAGAAGGCCTTCGGCTGCCTCCCGCCGGGGGGCAACGCCAGCGGCCCGGCCAGGCCGGACCCGCGGTGTCGGCCTGGCTGGAGGGTTGCTGAGGTGTTGCGCCGACTGAACCTGCGCGACGTGGTCATCGTCGCCGAGCTCGAGGTGGAGCTGCAATCCGGCTTCAGCGTGCTCACTGGCGAAACCGGGGCGGGCAAGTCGATCCTCGTCGATGCGCTGCAGCTGGCGCTGGGCGGGCGCGCCGAGGCGACCATCGTGCGCGAGGGCGCGGTGCGGGCCGAGGTGAGCGCCGAGTTCGACACGCCCACGGCGCTGCGGCCGTGGCTCGAGGAGGCCGGTTTCGCCACCGGCGACGATGCGTTGCTGCTGCTGCGCCGCACGGTCGACGCGCAGGGCAGGAGCCGCGCGTGGATCAACGGCAGCCCGGCCACGGTGGCGCAGCTGCGCGAGGCCGCCGAGTGGCTGGTGGACATCCACGGCCAGCACGCCTGGCAAAGCCTGACGCGGCCGGCGTCCGTGCGCGCGCTGCTGGACGAGCAGGCCGGCATCGACACCACCGCGCTGGCCGCGGCATGGAAGGCCTGGCGCGACGCGCAGGCCAGGCTCGAGGTCGCTCGCGCACAGCGTGATGCGCTCGCGCGCGACCGCGAGCGGCTGGCCTGGCAGGTGGGCGAGCTGGACAAGCTCGGCCCCGGCGCCGACGAGTGGGAAGCGCTGAACGCCGAGCACCAGCGGTTGGCCCACGGACTGGCCCTGCTTGACGGCGCACGCGCCGCGCTGGCCGCGGTGAGCGATGACGAGCCGAGCGCGGCGGGCCTGTGCGGGCGCGCCGCTGACGCGCTGGACGAGGTGGCGCGCTTCGACGCCGCGCTGGCGCCGGTCGTCGAGGAGCTGCGCGCAGCCCAGGCGCAATTGCAGGACGCCGCGCACACGCTGGGGGCGTACCTGGGGCGCGCTGATCCCGACCCGCAGCGCCTGGCCGAGCTCGACGCGCGGCTGGCCGCCTGGGTGGGGCAGGCGCGGCGCTATCGGCGCTTGCCGGCCGAACTGCCGGCGCTGCTGGCGCAGTGGAAGGAAGAGCTGGCCGGGCTCGATGCCGCGGCCGACATCGAATCGCTCGAACGCGCCGCCGGCGAGAGCGAACAGGCCTGGCGTGCCGAGGCCGGGCGCATCTCGCGGCAGCGCCATCGAGCCGCCCCGCCGCTGGCCGAGGCCGTGACCGCGCAGATGCAGCAGCTGGGCATGGCCGGCGGGCGCTTCGAGGTGGTGCTGATGCCGCAGGACGAACCGCAGAGCTTCGGCCTGGAGACGGTGGAGCTGCGCGTGGCCGGCCACGCCGGCAGCACGCCGCGGCCGCTGGCCAAGGTGGCCTCCGGTGGCGAGCTTTCGCGGCTGGCACTGGCCATTGCCGTCACCACGGCGCAGGGGCAGCAGGCCCGTGGCCACGGCCGGCCGGGGGCCAGGCCGAAGGGCCAACCGGTGGCGGGTGCAGGGGGGGAAGGGGCTGCTGCGGGGCCAGGGCGCGGTGTGCCCACGCTGATCTTCGACGAGATCGATGCCGGCGTCGGCGGCAACGTGGCCGACAGCGTGGGCCGGCTGATGAAGCAGCTGGGCGCGAGCGCGCAGGTGCTCGCCGTCACGCACCTGGCGCAGGTGGCGGCCTGCGCCGATCATCACCTGGTGGTCACCAAGGCCGAGGTGCAGACGGCTGCCGGGCAGCAGACGCTGTCGGCGCTGCAGCCGGTGGACGGCGAGGCGCGCGTGGCCGAGATCGCGCGCATGCTCGGCGGCGAGCGGCTGTCGGGCACGGCGCACGCCCAGGCCATGCTCGGCGCGCAGGCGGCGGCGGGTTCCGCCGCCGTTCCGGCAAAGCCGGCCAGGCCGGAGCGTGCGCGATGAGCGAGTGGATGCCGCTCGGCCCCGAGGGCCGGCAGGACGTCGTGCTCGTCACGGGCATCAGCGGTTCGGGCAAGTCGGTGGCGCTGCACGCGCTGGAAGATGCCGGCTACTTCTGCGTCGACAACCTGCCGCCGGAGCTGCTGCGCGACTTCATCCGGCTGGAGCACGAGCGCTTCACGCACCGCGTGGCCGCCGCGGTGGACGTGCGCACCGCGAGCTCGCTGCCGCACCTGGTGCCGCTGATCGACTCGTTGCGCAGCGAGGGCATCCACATGCGCTCGATCTTCCTCGATGCGAGCAACGACGCGCTGCTGCGCCGCTACTCCGAGACGCGCCGCCCGCACCCGCTGACGGCTCTGGGCGGCGAGCGCGACAGCACGCGTGCGCTGGTGGAAGCCATCGACCTCGAGCGCCAGCTGCTGGCCGACATCCGCGACGTCTCCACCGTCATCGACACCAGCCAGCTCAGGCCGGCGGTGCTGCGCAGCTGGGTGCGTTCGCTGGTCGGGGCGCGCGACTCGGAGCTGACGCTCGTCTTCGAGAGCTTCGCCTACAAGCACGGCGTGCCGCTGGACGCCGACTACGTGTTCGACGTGCGCGTGCTGCCCAACCCTTACTACGTGCGCGAGCTCAGGCCGCTGACCGGGCGCGACGCGCCAGTGGCCACCTACCTCGACGCGCAGCCCGAGGCCAAGGAGATGCTGGCGCAGATCCAGGGCTTCGTTCAGCGCTGGCTGCCCAACTTCGAGGACGACCAGCGCAGCTACCTCACGGTGGCCATCGGCTGCACCGGCGGGCAGCACCGCTCGGTGTACGCGGTGGAGTGGCTGGCGCGGCAGTTCGAGCCGCGGCATGCCACGCTGGTGCGCCACCGCGAGCTGGACGCGCGGGAATGACCTTGCCGGGGTTGCCCGCGGCCGGGCCGCAGCGGGCGGCGTTGCCGCAGTCGCTGGCGCTGTTCCCGCTGAACGCCGTGCTGTTCCCGGGCGCGCTGCTGTCGCTGCGGGTGTTCGAGGCGCGCTACCTCGACCTGGTGAGCCAGTGCATGAAAAGCGGCAGCGGCTTCGGCGTCGTGTGCCTCAGGCGCGGCACCGAGGCCGGCCGCGTGGCGGGCCAGGTGGAGTTCGAGAGCGTGGGCGTGCTCGCGCGCATCGACGAGGTCGACGCCGAACAGGCCGGCATCCTGCGCGTGCGCTGCAGCGGCCAGGGTCGCTTCCGGCTGAAGGGAGCGCCGTGGCAGCAGGACAACGGCCTGTGGCAAAGCGCTGCCGAGCCGATCGCCGACGACGCCGCCCACATGCCGGGCCCGGCCATGCTGCAGACGGTGAACGCGCTGGCCGAAGCCATCCGCAAGCTGCAGCAGATGGACAAGGTGCCCTTCGCCGAGCCCTACCGGCTGGACGATGCCGGCTGGGTGGCCAACCGCTGGTGCGAGCTGCTGCCAGTGCCGCTGGCGGCCAAGCAGAAACTGATGGAGCTGGCCGACCCGGTGATCCGGCTGTCGATCGTCGACGGGTACTTGCGCGACAAGAAGGTGGTGCTGGGCTGAATGCGGCATGGTGTGTGCCAGTCGGTTGATCTCGGCTCGGTGGAGGTCGATCGGGGCGCACTCCTTGGTGGCGGGACCGGGCCACCGGGGTGCCCTGCTGCGCGAATGTCCTTTTCCGAGTGCCCTGCTTTGCATGGCACTCAGATGCATCCTTGATTTCGCTGCGCAGGGCACCCCGGCGGCCCGGTCTAGGCACACGCTGCGGAGTACGGGCGCTCGGCGACCGACCCTCGTGCCCGCCAAGGCCGCCGGGTGGTCGGCGCCGCGAAATCAAGGGGGCCATCGGGGGCCGAGCGCAGCTCGGCCCCCCGAAGAGGACATTCGCGGAGCCGACCACCCGGCGGCCTTGGCGCGCCACCCACCTCGAGCCGCAAGACCACCTGGGCTCAGGATCAGATCAAGCAGCTTCGAGCAACCTGCGCACCGGCGCCGGCAGACCCTGCGCCAGGGCCTCGTCGGGCAGCAGCCAGCGGCCCGGACCCAGCCGCTTCTCCAGCTCGGCCGGCTCCGGGGCTCGGGCCCGGGCCGGCCAGCGCCAGTGCGTTGGGCGCAGCGTCCAGTCGAAGTGCGTGAGCGCATGCCGCACCTCGGGCAGCGCCTGTGACGAGCCAGGCCAGCCGGCCGTGGCGCGCGTCAAAGTCGCGGTGTCGGCCAGCAGCGGCAGGCACCACAGGCCGGCCCACACCCCGGTGCCCGGGCGCCGCGCCAGCCACCAGCGGCCGCGGTGCTCCAGCCACAGCAGGATGTCATCGCGCTCTCCGCGGCGCGCGCGGCGGCTCTTCACCGGGTAGGCCTCGGGGCGGCCCTCTTCGCGTGCCGTGCAATGGGCGGCCAGCGGGCAGCGCGCGCACCGGGGCTGCCGCGTCAGGCACACGGTGGCGCCGAGGTCCATCAAGCCCTGCGTGTAGACCTCGATGCCGCGCACCGGCAGCAGCGCCTGGGCGCGTGCCCACAGCGCCCGCTCGGCGGCGGCTTCGGCCAGATCGCCACCGAAGCCGAGCACGCGCGTCAGCACGCGCTTGACGTTGCCGTCCAGAATGGCTGCACGCTCGCCAAAGCAGAAGGCCGCTATGGCCGCGGCGGTGCTGCGGCCGATGCCGGGCAGCTGCGCCAGGGCAGCGCTGTCTTCGGGAAACCGGCCACGGTGCACGGCCACCACCTGCTGCGCGCAGCGGTGCAGGTTGCGCGCACGGCTGTAGTAGCCCAGCCCGCTCCACAGTGCCAGCACCTCGTCCTCGCTCGCCTCGGCGAGCGCGTGCACATGCGGGAAGCGCTCAAGGAAGCGCTGGTAGTAGCCCACCACCGTGGCGACCTGCGTCTGCTGCAGCATCACCTCGGAAAGCCAGACGCGGTACGGGTCGCGCTCGCCGACCCACGGCAGGCCGCGGCGGCCATGCCGTCGTTGCCAGCGCTGCACGGCGGCGGCGACATCGGGGCGCGGGTTTGGCTCGGCGTGCCTGGCGTGCGCGTCGTGCGCGGCCGGGCGCGGGGTGCGGCTCAAGCCGCGTTCTGCCGCGCCGCAGGCAGCTCGTCGAGTTCGAGCTCGGCGGCCAGACTCCCGGCGGAGGCGGCGTGGTCCAGCACCGTGTCGAAGCGGCGGCTCTGCGCGGCCGACGCCGGCACAGCCGCTGGCAGCAGCGCCGGCAGCACGGTGTCCACCAGCCGATCTTCCTGCCCGGGCGGGCAGCGCGCCGCGGACACCGCGTTGCCGGCCAGCGCCTCGATGCGGCTGATCAGATGCACGAGGTGGTCCTCCTGCTGCTGCACCTCGGCGATGCGCAGCTCCAGCTCGCCGGCGGCGCTTTGCACGCGTTCCAGCGAATCGCGCCGGCGCGCGAAGCCGCGGCGCCGCTCACGCAGCTGCATCTCGATCTGGCCCGAACTCGCCTTGCTCCACAGCTCGAGCTCGGCGCCGGCGTTCTCGAACACGACCCGCAGCTTGGACAACAGCATGCGCCGGAACTGCTCGGCGAAGCCCGGCTGCGACATGCGCCAGGCCTGGTGGAAGCCGAAGTAGCGGCTGTAGTTGTCCTGGATCAGCGTGAGCTCGCGGCGGTACGCCTCCAGCGAGGGTGCCGGGCTGACCACCAGCGCGAAGCCGAACTCGGTGTTCAGCTGTGTGAAGCTGGCTTCGAGCATTTGCCGCATCTCGTCGGCCTGGCGCTCGGCGGCGGTGAGCACGTCGCGCAGGCGACCCAGCAGGCTGGCGAAGGCCGCCTTGCCGCCGATGTTGAAGGGGCGGCCCGCGGTCTCGTTCTGCAGCACGCCCACCTCGCGGCGCAGCGTCTCGTTGGAAAGCCGCGCGGTCATCTCGCGCAGCTGCCGCATCTGCACCGAACGCAGCGCGGCCAGCCGAGCGGTGCAGCGCTCGAACTCGGCCGCTTCGATCTCGACGCGTTCGAGCATGCGCTGCAGCTTGCCGCTGCTCTTGCCGCGCAGGCCGCGCAATTCGAGCAGCTGCTCGGCGGTGTGCCGGCGGCGGTCGGCCAGGCGGTGCAGCGCGCCGGCATGCAGCTGCTGCACCACGGTGACGGCGGCTTGCACCAAGAGCTCGTGCCGGCGAGGCATCAGCTCGTCGGCGAGCGCGCGCTCCAGCGGCGGCACCCGGCTGGCCGTGACGGCCTCGGCGTTGTGGCCCACACGCGCCGAGAGGGCGTCGCGCGCCGACAGCGCGAACACACGCGCCAGCGGAATCTCCAGCGTGGCGGCGGTGTGGCGGCGCTGCTGCTCGATCTGCGCTTCCACCTCCTCGGTGGTGGCCAGCGGGTCGACCAGCGTGTCGATCTTGTTCAACACGACGAAGCGCGCGAGGCTCGCGCCACCGAGGTGCTCGCGCCAGATGGCCAGGTCGGTGCGCGTGACGCCCGTATCGGCGGCGAGCACGAACACCACCGCGTGCGCGGTGGGCAGCAGGCCCAGCGTCAGCTCGGGTTCGGCGCCGATGGCGTTCAGCCCCGGCGTGTCGATGACCACCAGCCCGGCCTCCAGCAGCGGATGCGGGTAATTGATGAGCGCGTGGCGCCAGTTCGGCACCTCGACCCTGCCATCGGCTGTCTGCGGCGGGTTGTCTTCGGGCCGGTTCTCGTTCCACAGGCCCAGCGCCGTGGCCTGCTCGACGCTGACATGCTGCGTGCGCGTGACGGCGGCCAGCGCCTGCGTCAGCGACTGCGTGTTGCGCGGCTCCAGCGGCACGTGCTGCCAGGCCTCCTCGTGGCCGCGCAGTTCGGCCAGCGACAGGCCGCGCAGCCGCGTCTCGATGGGCAGCAGCGACAGGCGTGGTGGCCGGTCGGCATCGTGGCGCAGCTCCACCGGGCACATCGTGGTGCGCCCGGGCGTGGCCGGCAGCACGCGCCGGCCGGCATCGGCGAAGAAGATGGCGTTGATCAGTTCCGACTTGCCGCGCGAGAACTCGGCCACGAAGGCCAGCACCAGCTTGTCGGAAGCGAGGCGCTCGCGCAGCGCGATGATCTGCGCGGTGGCGGCGTCGTCCTGCAGGTCGTTGTCGGCCAGCAGCGCCGACAGCGACTGCACCCGCTTGTCCACCGCACCACGCCAGCCGGCCAGGGTGTCGAGTTGGCGGGCGATGAAGGTCTTCATCCGGTGGGCGGCTCTGGCGCGCGGCGCATCCTAGCGGATGGGGGCGGCGCTGGCTGTGTCCGTTTATCTCTTCGTGAGGAGTACGTCTGGGTGCCGGCCTGGGCTGGCCCGCCCGGCGCGTTCCCTTTCCGCCATGCCTCAGGGGCGCTGGCAGCCCGGGCAGTAGTAGGTGGAGCGCTGGGCTTGCACGATGCGCCGCACCGGGTGGCGGCAGCGCGGGCAGGGCCGGCCTTCCCGCCCGTAGACAGCGGCCTCGGCCTGGTAGGCGCCGCTGGCGCCATGGACGTCGCTGAAGTCGCGCAGCGTCGAGCCACCGATGGCCACGGCCCGGGCCAGCGTCAGCCGCAGCGCCTCGAGCAGCCGCGCGGCGCGCCGCGGCCCCAGCCTCCGGGCGGGCGTGGCGGGATGGATGCCGGCCCGGTGCAGCGCCTCGCAGGCGTAGATGTTGCCCGCGCCGACCACCACGTCGCCCGCGAGCAGCACCGCCTTGATGGGCGTGCGGCGGCCCCGCAGAGCCTGGTGGAACGCGGCGGGCGTGAACGCCTGATCGAAGGGCTCGGCACCCAGGCGGGCCAGCAGGCGGCTGGCCGGCGGCCGGTCCAGCGCGGGCGCATGCACCACGGCGCCGAAGCGCCGCGGGTCGTTCAGGCGCAGCGTGCCACGGTCGGTGACGAGGTCGAAGTGGTCGTGCGGGCCCGGGGGTGGCGGTGGCGGGCCCGTTGCGCCGCCGGACAGCAGGGCGAGCGAACCCGACATCCCGAGGTGGACCAGCAGGCCGCCGGCGGGCGCCGCCGCGGCGCCGTCGGTGCGCAGCAGGGGCAGCCAGAGGTACTTGCCGCGCCGCTGGACCGGCCCGAGCCGCGTTCCCACCAGTTGTTGCGCCCGGCACCCCAGCGGCCAGCGCAGCGGCTTGCCCAGGCGAACGCCGAGCACGCGGGCGTCACGCAGGGGCTGGTCGATTCCTTGGCGGGTGACCTCCACCTCAGGCAACTCGGGCATGAATTCATTATGTGAGAATGACTTGCAGCCCTGGAGCGCCATGACTGACCTCGTCCGCCGCGCCGCCGGCACCCGCAAGATGCCGCCGGGCGTGATTCGTCCCGGGCTCGCGGCCCTGGCCCTGTCGATGGCCGCGGGGTGGCTGCCGCCGCAGGCTCGGGCCGAGGCCGGCGGGCCGGCGAGGGCGCAGGTGGCCACGCCGCCGCCCGCGGCTGATACGGCGGCCGGCCGGTCGCAGGTGCCACCGGCCCAGGTGGCCAATTCGCCGCTGGACGCGCCACTCTTCTACCAGCTGCTGATCGGCGAACTGGAGCTGCGCGGCGGTGAGAACGGCACCGCCTACGCGGTGATCCTCGACGCGGCCCGGCGCACCAAGGACGAGGCGCTTTTCCGACGCTCGGTGGACATCGCGCTGGCCGCGCGCTCGGGCGAGCAGGCGCTGGCCGCCTCGCGTGCGTGGCGGTCGGCCAGGCCCGAGTCCACCGATGCGATGCGGATGCAGCTGCAGATCCTCTTGGCGATGGGGCGGCTGCCGGACACCATCGAGCCGGCGCGCGCGCTGATCAGCACCACGCCGGCGGCCGAGCGCGGCGGCGTGATCGCGGCGCTGCCTCGCTTCTTCCAGCGCGCCGGCGAGCCCAAGGCGGTGGCCGGGTTGATCGAAGAGATCGTGCGGCCTCACCTGCAGGCCGAGACCACGCGCGTGCCGGCGCGCATCGCCCAGGGCCGTGCCTGGCTGGCCGCGGGCGAGCGCGGCCGCGCGCTCGAGCTGGCGCGCGAGGCGCAGGCGCTGGACCCCGCGGCCCCCGGCCCGGCGCTGCTGGCGCTGGAGATGATGCGCGAGTCGCCCGAGGCCGCGCAGCTGGTCGCCGCGCACATGGCGCGTGCCGATGTCGAGGCGCCCATGCGGCTGGCCTATGTGCGCGCGCTGACCGACGCCAACCGCTACGGCGAGGCGGTGGCCCAGTTGCAGCAGGCCACGCGCCAGCAGCCGGGTTTCGCGCCGAGCTGGCTGACGCTGGGTGCGCTGCAGCTGGAGCTGCGCAACACGCGCGAGGCGGAAGCGGCGCTGGTGCGCTATGTCGAGCTGATGCAGGGAACGCAGGGGGCGCCGGCGCAGGCCGCGTCCCAGGGCCTCGGCGCCACCGCAGGCAGTGACGACGACGACGACGAACCGGGGCGGGCGGGCGCCGAGCGCGGGCTGATGCAGGCCTGGTTGATGCTTGCGCAGGCTGCCGAACAGCGCGGCGACTTCGCGGCGGCCGAGGGCTGGCTCGGGCGCATCGAGGATCCCCGCCGCGCGCTCGAGGTGCAGACCCGTCGCGCCTCGATCCTGGCGCGGCAGGGCAAGCTTGCCGAGGCGCGGCAGTTGATCCGCGCGGCGCCCGAGCGCACCACCGAGGACGGCCGCGCCAAGCTGGTGGCCGAGGTAGGCGTGCTGCGCGAGGTGAAACGCTGGCGCGACGCCTACGACGTGCTGGCCGGCGCCGTGAAGCGCCAGCCCGATGACAGCGACCTCCTCTACGAGCAAGCCATGATGGCCGAGAAGCTCGAGCGCATCGACGAGATGGAGCGGCTGCTGCGGCGCGTGATCGAGCTCAAGCCGACCAACGCCCATGCGCACAACGCGCTGGGCTACTCGCTGGCCGATCGCAAGCAGCGGCTGCCCGAAGCGCGTGAACTCATCCGCCGCGCGCTCGAACTCGCCCCGGGCGACCCGTTCGTCACCGACAGCCTGGGCTGGGTCGAGTTTCGCCTGGGCAACCGGGAGGAGGCACTGCACCACCTGGAGAGCGCCTGGCGCGCCCGGCCCGACGCCGAGATCGGCGCGCACCTGGGCGAGGTGCTGTGGTCGCTGGGCCGCAAGGAAGACGCTCGGCGCATTTGGCGCGAGTCGCGCGACAAGGACGCCAGCAATGAGGTGCTGCGCGAGACGCTGACGCGCCTGCGCGCCGATCTGTGATTGCTCCGGGCGCCGTGCCGGCCGCGGCGCAGGCGGCAAGGCGCACGGCGCTGATGCGCGTCGGCGCGTGGTCCGCGGTGGCCCTGGCTGCCGGCTGCGTACAGGCGCCCGTCGCCCCGCCCCTTGCCCTGGCGGCGGCTGGACGCATGAGCCTGCGCATCGAAGCCCATGGCGATCGCCCGGCCCAGAGCCAGAGTGCGGGCTTCGAGTGGCGCGGAGATGGCGAACGCGGCGAGTTGGCGCTGCTGTCGCCGCTGGGCACGCAGCTCGCGCAGGCGCGCTGGGCCCCGGGCGAAGTGCGGCTGGTCACGCCCGATGGTGCCGCGCGGTTCGACACGCTCGAGGCGCTGGCCGAGCGCACGTTCGGCGAGCGACTGCCGTTGCAGGCCTGGGCCGACTGGCTTGCCGGCCGGCCCTGGTCCGGCGCGATATCGGCGCCTCTGGATGGCACCACGTCGGGGTTCGAGCAGCTGGGCTGGCGTGTCGATCTGTCGCGGCACGGCGAAGGCCGCATCGACGCGCGCCGCCCCGCGCCGCCGGCCGTGACCGTGCGCATCGTGCTCGACCTTGAACCGCGGAGCCGCCCGTGACGCTGCGCGCGCTGCATGACGTTCCGGCGCCGGCCAAGCTGAACCTGTTCCTGCACGTGACCGGCCGGCGCGACGACGGCTACCACCTGCTGCAGTCGCTGTTCGTGCTCATCGACTGGTCCGACCGGCTGCACTTCGAGCGGCGCGAGGACGGTCGGATCGCGCGGCACGACCTGGCGGTGGGCGGCGCGAGCCCCGCCGCCGCGTTGCCCGCCGACGACCTGTGCGTGCGCGCGGCGCGCGCGCTGGCCCAGGCGAGCGGCACCACGCTGGGCGCCGACATTCACCTGGCCAAGCAGGTGCCCACAGGCGCCGGCATGGGTGGCGGCAGCTCGGACGCGGCCACCACGCTGCTGGCGCTGAACCGCCTGTGGGGCCTGGGCTGGCCGCGCGAGCGGTTGGCGCAGATCGGCCTGATGCTGGGGGCAGACGTGCCGTTCTTCGTGCAGGGCTGCAACGCGTTCGTCGAAGGCGTCGGCGAACGCATCACCCCGCTTCGGGTGCCGGCGCGGCGGTACGCGGTGGTCAAGCCGGCGTCGTCGCTGGATACGGCGTCCATCTTTCGCCACCCGGCGCTCAGGCGCGACACCGAGCCCGTTATACTTTCGGGCTTTCTTGGGGGCGGTGCGCTGCAAGGTGCGCCAACAAGCTGCCCCGGGAACGCCGGCGCGCCCGAGGGCGTGGTCTGGAGCGGCGGGTTCGGCACCAACGACCTGCAGCCTCCGGCCGAAGACCGGTGCCCCGAGGTGGCCGAGGTGGCACGCTGGCTCCAGGCCCGTTTCGGCAACAGCCGCATGACGGGTTCGGGCAGCGCGGTGTTCTCGAGAGTGCAAGAAGGTATCGTTCCAGGCCAGTCTGCGCCACCCCAGGCGATGCCCGCGCCAGCCGATCCGCCTGATTTTCTGGCGGGCCTGCCGGCCGGGTGGGTGGGGCGCCTGTGCCGGGGGCTCGACCAGCATCCGCTGCGGGGCTGGGCGGGCTGAGCGAGACGGTCAGACAGAGAGTTCCGGTGGTGCCGCGGCGCTCGTGCGCTGGCGGTGCGACCCGTGTAGGGGAGTCGCCAAGTTGGTTAAGGCATCGGATTTTGATTCCGACATACGAGGGTTCGAATCCTTCCTCCCCTGCCAAACCCACACGTTGCATCCTTGTCCTGCGCCCTGGCGCACCCCACGTCAGTCCTTGACTCCAGCCCAGACCTGACCCGCCCGCCGGGCCGACCCCCACCGACGCCGGCACGGGGCCAGGCCCGACCAGCCGGGTCACCGCCCTCCGGAGCCCGATCCGTGCTGTTCAACACCGTGCTGTTCACCGGCAATGCCAACCCGGTGCTGGCGCAGGAGATCGCCTCGCACCTGGGCGTGGAACTCGGCCAGGCCTCGGTGGGGCGCTTCTCCGACGGCGAAGTCACCATCGAGATCCGCCAGAACGTGCGTGCGCGCGACATCTTCGTCGTGCAACCGACCTGCACACCGGTCAACGAGAACCTGATGGAGCTGCTGGTCATGGTCGATGCGATGAAGCGCGCCAGCGCCCGCCGCATCACTGCCGTGATCCCGTACTTCGGCTATGCGCGGCAGGACCGCCGGCCGCGCAGCACGCGCGTGCCCATCAGCGCCAAGGTGGTGGCCAACCTGCTGGAGACGGTGGGTGTCGAGCGCGTGCTGACGATGGACCTGCACGCCGATCAGATCCAGGGCTTCTTCGACATCCCGGTCGACAACATCTACGCCAGCCCCGTGCTGCTGTCGGACGTCAAGAGCAAGCGCTACTCGAACCTCGTGGTCATCAGCCCCGACGTCGGCGGCGTCGTGCGCGCACGGGCGCTGGCCAAGCAACTGGGCTGCGACCTCGCGATCATCGACAAGCGCCGCCCGGCGGCCGGGGTGGCCGAGGTGATGCATGTCATCGGCGAGATCGAGGGCCGCAACTGCGTGATTATGGACGACATGATCGACACCGCCGGCACGCTGGTGAAGGCGGCCGAGGTGCTCAAGGAGCGCGGCGCCAAGCGCGTGTACGCCTACTGCACGCACCCGGTGTTCAGCGGCCCCGCGGTCGAGCGCATCGCCAAGAGTGCGCTGGACGAGGTGGTGATCACCAACACCATTCCGCTTTCCGACGCCGCCAAGGGCTGCCCGAAGATCCGCCAGCTGTCGGTGGCGTTCCTGTTCGCCGAGACCATCCGGCGCATCAGCGACGGCGAGTCGGTCACCTCGCTGTTCTCGGAGCAGAACAATAACTTTTAGAGGATAAGCCAGCCCCGCTGGGGCTGGCCAAGCGAGTTTGGTCTTGCGTCCAAGCTCATCTTCGGCGCCTGGTCGCGGGCGCCTTTTTCAACTGAAGACCCCCCACGGAGTCACCATGAAATTCACCGCCTACGAGCGTACGCTGCAGGGGACCGGAGCGAGCCGCCGCCTGCGCCTCGCCGACAAGGTGCCCGGCATCGTCTACGGTGCCGGCACGCCCCGGATGATCGAGCTCGATCACAACGCGCTGTTCTTCGCGCTGAAGAAGGAAGCCTTCCACAGCTCCATCCTCGAGATGGAACTGGCCGGTCAGGTGGAAAAGGTGCTGCTGCGCGACTTCCAGATGCACGCCTGGAAGCCGATCGTCATGCACATCGACTTCCAGCGTGTCGACGAGAACACCCGGCTGCGCAAGAAGGTGCCGCTGCACTTCAAGGGCGAGGAGAACTCGCCGGCCGTGAAGACCGACCACTGCCTGGTCGGCCACGTGGCCAACGAAATCGAGATCGAATGCCTGGCGGCCAAGCTGCCCGAGTACATCGACATCGACCTGTCGGGTCTGGTCAAGGGCCAGAGCCTGCACGCCAGCGACCTCAAGCTGCCCGAGGGCATCAAGGCCGTGCGCCACGGCACGCTGAACCCGGTGATCGTCTCGGTCACCGTGCCCAAGGCCGAGGCCGAGGAAGCCGCGCCGGCCGCACCGGTGGTGGCCGCGCCGGACAAGAAGGCTGCGCCCAAGAAGAAGGACGAGAAGCAGAACAAGAAGTAGGAGGGGGCTTTCGCACCTTCCGGGGGAGCCGGCCGCGCCAGCGGCTCCCACCTTGGCAGGCCTCACTTCGGTGAGGCCTGCGTGCTTTGGGGCTCCCGATAATCCCGGCCCATCATGATTCGATTGTTCGTCGGCCTGGGCAACCCGGGCGCGGAGTACGAGGACACGCGCCACAACGCCGGCTTCTGGTGGGTGGACGCACTGGCGCAGGAGCTCGGTGTGCGCCTGGTGCCCGAGGCGCGCTACCAGGGCATCGCCGCGCGCGTGAACGGCAAGGCTGCCGACGGCGGCCCGGTCTGGCTGCTCGAGCCGATGACCTACATGAACCGCTCGGGCGTCTCGGTGGCGGGGCTGGCGCGCTTCTTCAAGATCGAGCCGAAGCAGATCCTCGTCGTGCACGACGAGCTCGACCTGCAACCCGGCCAGGCCAAGCTCAAGTTCGGCGGCAGCGTCGCGGGCCACAACGGCCTGAAAGACATCCACGGCATGCTCGGCACGCTGGACTTCTGGCGCCTCAGGCTGGGCATCGGCCACCCCGGCGTGAAGGCCGAGGTGGTGAACTACGTGCTCAAGCGACCGTCGGCCGAGCACCGCGAGGCGATCGGCAAGTCGATCGAGCAGTCGCTGAAGGCCGCGCCCCTGCTCATGGCGGGTCAGATGGACAAGGCCCTGGCACTTGTGCACGCCGGGCCCGAGCGGCCCAAGCCGCCGCGCAAGGAACCTGCCGCGGCGCCACGGACCCCCGCCGGCGGCGAGGCCTCGCCACCGGCCCATGGTGAAGGAGACGACACATGATCCGCCGTTTCATCTCGAACGCCAGGGCGCTGCCCGTGCTGCTGACCGCCTTCGGCCTGGGCGGCGCCCTGGCCGTGCCGGCAGGCGGCGCCCAGGTGTGGCGCTGCGGCCCCGACGGCCGTCACTACAGCCACGCACCTTGCGCCGAAGGCCGCGCCATCGACGCCGCCGACCCGCGCAGTGCCGAGCAGGTGGCCCAGGCCCGCGAGGTGCTGGCCGCCGACATCCGCCGTGCCGAAGCGATGCGGCGCGAACGCGTGCAGCGCGAGTCGGCCGCCCCGGCCACGCCACCGGCGGGCATCAAGCCGGCCGCGCTGCGCCAGGCGCAGCAGGAGCGGCCGCCGGCTCGCAAGGCGGGCCAGATGGCGCCGGGGTTGCCGGGTTCGAAGCGGGCGCCTGGTTCGAAGCGGCCTCGTCCGCCTGCCACTGCTGCAGACGATGGAACTTGGCGAGCAACTGCTCCTGCGACTCCACGCATGCCGGGTTGACCGGGATGCACGCCACCGGGCACACCTGCACGCACTGTGGCTCGTCGAAGTGACCCACGCACTCGGTGCACTTGTGCGGGTCGATCTCGTAGATCAGCTCGCCCAGCGAGATGGCCCCGTTCGGGCACTCGGGCTCGCAGACGTCGCAGTTGATGCACTCGTCGGTGATCCACAGTGCCATCGCGTGGCTCCGGCCGGTGCGGGGTGCGGCAGGTCCCGAAGGCCGGCGTCCGCGTTCAAGCCTCGTCGGGCTGCGCCACGCGCTCCTTCAGGCGCCTGAGCACCGAAGGCGCGACGAACTTCGACACGTCGCCGCCGAGGCTGGCGATCTCGCGCACGAAGGTGCCGCTGACGAACTGGAACTGGTCGCTGGGCGTCATGAACACCGTCTCCACGTCGGGCATCAGCTGGCGGTTCATGCCGGCCATCTGGAACTCGTACTCGAAGTCGCTCACCGCCCGCAGGCCGCGCACCACGACCTTGCCGCCGCTCGCGACGACGAAGTCGCGCAACAGGCCCCGAAAGGGTGTCACCTCGACGTTCCTGTACGGCGCGGCGATCTCGCTTGCGATCTCCAGCCGCTCGGCAATGGTGAACATCGTGCGCTTGTGATGCCCGGCCGCCACCGCGAGGATCAGCCGGTCATACAACCGCGCCGCACGGCGCATCAGGTCCTCGTGGCCCAGCGTCATCGGGTCGAAGGTGCCCGGGTAGACGGCCGTGATCGGCATGGCATGGGTCATGGCGCGGGCCTCCTCGCCCTCTGTGGCGCTGTTGGGGGGACGAGCACCTGCCGGTGGGCCGGCGGCGGTTGATGTTGCGGCGCAGTGTAGCGGGGCGCCCGCCCTGGACTCACGGTCGGCCCTCGCGGCGGCCCATCCTCACGGTGCGAACCCGTGGCCGCCCCGACACAGCAGCTGCGCATGCACCGCGCCCGCCCGCAGCGATCGCCGCGGCTCGAAACCGGCGGGTATCGGCGCCAGCGCCTCCCGGCCTTCGACGTAGAGCAGCCCCGTGGGGGCGACGAGTGGCGCAGCAAGGTCGGCGGCGCGTGCGCCCAGCGCCGCGTCGAAAGGTGGGTCGAGCAGCACGAGGTCGAAGCGCCCCGGTGCCGCCCGCGACATCCACGCCAATGCGTCGGCGCACAGGATCGTGAGCATCGTGCCGTTCAGCCGCTGCTTCGACGCCTGCAGCCCACGCGCGATGACCGGGTCGCGCTCCAGCAGCGTCACCTCGGCCGCGCCACGCGAAGCCGCCTCGAAGCCGAGCGCGCCGCTGCCTGCGAATGCGTCGAGCACGCGCCAGCCGGTGAGGTCCTGCCCCAGCCAGTTGAACAGCGTCTCGCGCACGCGGTCGGGCGTGGGGCGCAGGCCGGGCCGGGCGGGCACCGGCAGCTTGCTGCGTTTCCACAGTCCGCCGATCAGGCGGACCTCACCGGGACGTCCGCCGATCGGGCCGACCTCACCGGGGCGTCCGCCGATCGGGCCGACCTCACCGGGACGCCCGCCAGTCGGCGCCGCGCCCCTGCGCGTGCTCACAGCCGCACGGCAATGCCATCGCGCGCCAGCAGCGCCTTGGCCTGGCCGACCGTGAACTCGCCGTAGTGGAAGATGCTGGCCGCCAGCACCGCGTCGGCACCGCCGATGCGGATCCCGTCGCTCAGGTGCTCCAGCGCGCCTACGCCGCCCGAGGCGATCACCGGTACCGGCACCGCGTCGCTCACGGCGCGCGTCAACTCGAGGTCAAAGCCGATCTTCGTGCCATCGCGGTCCATGCTCGTGAGCAGGATCTCGCCGGCACCCAGCTCGGCCATCCGGCGCGCCCAGGTCACCGCGTCGATGCCGGCGTTCTTGCGGCCGCCGTGGGTGTAGACGTCCCAGCCCGTGCCGCGGGCGGCAAGCTCGTCTGCGGCCGTGCGCCGCTTGGCATCGATGGCCACCACGATGCACTGCGCGCCGTACTTCTCGCTCGCCTCGCGGATGACCTCGGGCCGCGCCACCGCGGCGGAGTTGAAGCTCACCTTGTCGGCGCCGGCGTTGAGCAACCTTCGCACGTCGGCCACCGTGCGCACGCCGCCGCCCACGGTGAGCGGGATGAACACCTGCGAGGCCACCGCCTCGATGATCGGCAGGATCAGGTCGCGGCCGTCGCTGGTGGCGGTGATGTCGAGAAAGGTCAGTTCGTCGGCGCCCTGCTCGTTGTAGCGCGCCGCGATCTCCACCGGGTCGCCGGCATCGCGCAGCTCGACGAAGTTGACGCCCTTGACGACGCGGCCGCCGGTCACGTCCAGGCAGGGAATGATGCGCTTGGCGAGCATGCGGTCACTTTCGGGGTCAGGGGCCGGGCCCGGGGCGCGGCAGGTCGGCGGGTGCACCGGGGCGCTTACCCGGCGGCGTTGCCGTTCAGTTCGTCAGCCCGTTTCTGCGCTGCGGCGAAGTCGAGCGCGCCGGTGTAGATGCTGCGGCCGCAGATGACGCCGGTGACGCCGTCGGGCTCCACCGCGCACAGCTGCTCGATGTCGGCCAGGCCGGCCAGCCCGCCCGAGGCGATGACCGGGATGGACAGCGACTGCGCCAGCTTCACCGTGGCCTCGACGTTGATGCCGGTGAGCATGCCGTCGCGGCCGATGTCGGTGTAGATGACGGCCTCGACTCCGTAGTCCTCGAACTTCTTCGCCAGGTCGGCCACCTCGTGGCCGGTAAGCTTGCTCCAGCCGTCGGTGGCGACCTTGCCGTCCTTCGCGTCGAGGCCGACGATGACGTGGCCGCCGAAGGCGCTGCAGGCGTCCTTCATGAAGCCGGGGTTCTTCACCGCGGCGGTGCCGATGACGACGTAGCCGATGCCGTCGTCCAGATAGCGCTCGATGGTGTCGAGGTCGCGGATGCCGCCGCCCAGCTGCACCGGGATGTCGTCGCCCACGGCCCTCAGGATGGCCTTCACTGCGCCCTCGTTCACCGGCCGGCCGGCGAAGGCGCCGTTCAGGTCCACCAGATGCAGCCGGCGCGCCCCGGCTTCCAGCCAGCGGCGGGCCATCGCCGCCGGGTCGTCGCCGAAGGTGGTGACGGCGTTCATGTCGCCTTGCTGCAGGCGCACGCACTTGCCGTCCTTGAGGTCGATGGCTGGGATCAGCAGCATGGCTCGACAGGAGCGGGTGGGGGAAGGGGGGGGGCGGAAGCCCGATGGCGGAGGCTGCGGGCGCGTTGGGCGCAGTAGGCGCAGTAGGCGCAGCGTGCGAGGGCGGTTCGGCGGCGGCCGGTCAGGGCTTCCAGAGCAGGAAGTTGCGGTACAGGGCCAAGCCCTGAGCGGCGCTCTTCTCGGGGTGGAACTGGGTGGCAAAAATGTTATCCCGCGCCAGCGCGCTGGTAAAGCGCACGCCGTACTCGGTTTCACCTGCGCTGTGGCGCGGCTGGTCGGGTGCGGCGTGGAAGCTGTGCACGAAGTAGAACCAGCTGCCGTCGGCCACGCCACGCCACAAGGGGTGGTGTGAGGCCGCCTCGGTGCAATGCACGCGGTTCCAGCCCATCTGCGGCACCTTGTAGCGGCTGCCGTCGGGCTGGCGCAGGCCTTCCAGCCGGAAGCGGCGCACGCGGCCGGGGATGAGTGCGAGGCCCGGCGTGTCCTGTTCCTCGCTGTGCTCCAGCAGCATCTGCATGCCCACGCACACGCCGAAAAGCGGCTTGGTCGCCGCGGCGTCGCGCACCGCTTCCTCCAGGCCCGAGGCGCGCAGCTCGTGCATGCAGTCGCGCATCGCGCCCTGGCCGGGCAGCACCACGCGGGCGGCGGCGAACACCTCTTCCGGGTTGGCCGTGACGATGACCTTGACGTCCAGCTCGCGCGCGGCATGCGCCACGGCCTGCGACACCGAACGCAGGTTGCCCATGCCGTAGTCGACGACGGCGACGGTGTCCATTCAGTCGCGCTTCGCGCTTCGGGAGGGACTCACAGCGCTCCCTTGGTCGACGGGATCGCCCCGGCCGCCCGCGGGTCCGGCGCCAGCGCCATGCGCAGCGCGCGCGCGAACGCCTTGAAGACCGTCTCGCACTGGTGGTGCGCGTTGTCGCCCTTCAGGTTGTCGATGTGCAGCGTGACCTGCGCATGGTTGGCGAAGCCCTGGAAGAACTCGAAAGCCAGCTGGGTGTCGAAGCCGCCGATCTGCGCGGCCTTGAACGCCACGTCCATGTGCAGCCCGGGGCGCCCGGAGAAGTCGACCACCACGCGCGACAGCGCCTCGTCCAGCGGCACGTAGGCGTGGCCGTAGCGGGTGATGCCGCGCTTGTCACCCGCGGCCTGCGCCACCGCCATGCCCAGCGTGATGCCCACATCCTCCACCGTGTGGTGGCCGTCGATGTGCAGGTCGCCCGCGGCTTCGATCGTCAGGTCGATCAACCCGTGGCGCGCGATCTGGTCGAGCATGTGGTCGAAGAAGCCGATGCCGGTGGCGAGCTGAGCCTGGCCGGTGCCTTCGAGGTTGACGGCGACGCGGATCCTCGTTTCCTTGGTGTCGCGGCGGACGTCGGCGGTGCGCGGGGTGGTCATCGCGGGCTCGCTCGTGGGTGGCTGGGGTCTGCGGGGGTCTGCACGGGTCAGAGGCTCTCGCGCAGTGCGTCGATGAGCCGGGTCGTTTCTTCCGGGGCACCCACCGTCAGCCGCAGGCAGTTGGCCAGCAGCGGGTGCAGCCCGTCGATGTGCTTGACGAGCACGCCGCGCGACTTCAGGCCCTCGAAGGTGCGCTTCGCGTCGGGCACGCGCACCAGCACCATGTTGGCTTCGCTCGGGAAGGGGGCCACGCCGGGCATCGCGGCGAGTGCTGCCAGCAGCCGTGCGCGCTCGCCGCGCAGCACGGCAGCCTGCCTGGCGTACTCGTCGGCGTGCTCCAGCGCGAACAGCGCCGCCTCGGCGTTGAGCACGCTGATGTTGTAGGGCGGGCGCACCTTGTCGACTTCGTCGATCAGCGCGGCGCGCCCGCACAGGTAGCCCAGCCGCACGCCGGCCAGCCCGAACTTCGACAGCGTGCGCAGCACCAGCACGTGCTCGTGCCCCGGCTCGCCCATGCGCTGCATCCAGGTGCGCGAGGCGAACGGCTGGTACGCCTCGTCGAACACGACCAGGCCCTGCTGCGCGCCGACCGCGGCGACGATGCGGTCGATCACGCCGTCGTCCCACAGGTTGGCGGTGGGGTTGTTCGGGTACGCGAGGTAGGTCAGCGCCGGCCGGTGCTGCTCGATGGCGGCCAGCATCGCCGCTTCGTCGAGTTCGAACGCCGCCGTCAGCGGCACGCCGGCGAAGCGCAGCCCGCGCAGCTTCGCGCTCATCTCGTACATCACGAAGCCGGGCAGCGGTGCCAGCACCGTGGGGGCCCTGCCGTCGGGCCGTTCGCCCGGTGGCACATCGCAGGCCACCGAGAGCAGGTCGATCAGCTCGTCGCTGCCGTTGCCGAGCATCAGCCTGCATCCGGCGGGCAATTGCGCGTGGGCACCGAGCGCCGCCACCAGATCGGCCTGCCGTGCCCCGGGGTAGCGGTTGATCGGCACCGCGGCCAGCCGCTTGCCGAGCGCGGATTGCAGCTCTGGCGGCAGGCGGAAGGGGTTCTCCATCGCGTCGAGCTTGAGCAGGCCGGCGCTGGGCTGGATGGCATAGGCGTGCATCGACTGCACGTCCTGGCGAAGGGTGGCGCGGATGCGCGCGGCCAGCGTGCCGCCGGCGCCCGCAACGGGGGCGCTGCCTTCGAGGCGCATCTCGGCGGCGCGCGCGTGCGCCTGCAACCCTTCGCCGCAGGCCAGTTCCGCGGCCACCGGGCCAAGCGCGCGCGCACCGGCTTCGCTCACCCCGATGAGGCTGCTGCGCTTGTGGAAGTCATGAACCCCCAGCGGCGAGCTGAACCGCGCCGTGCCCGACGTGGGCAGCACGTGGTTCGGCCCGGCGCAGTAGTCGCCCAGGCTCTCGCTGGTGAAGGCGCCGAGGAAGATGGCGCCGGCGTGCCTGAGCAGCGGCTCCCAGCGCGCGGGCTCGCGGGCACTGATCTCCAGGTGCTCGGGCGCGATGCGGTTGCTGATGGCGCACGCCTCTTCCATGCTGCGCGTGAGCACCAGCGCGCCGCGGCCCTCCAGGCTGGCGCGGATCACGTCGCGGCGCGGCAGCCCCGGCAGCAGGCGGTCGATGGCGGCCTGCACCGCGTCGAGATAAGCGGCGTCGGGGCACAGCAGGAGGCTTTGCGCGAGTTCGTCGTGCTCGGCCTGGCTGAACAGGTCCATCGCCACCCAGTCCGGCGGCGTTGTGCCATCGGCCAGCACGAGGATCTCGCTGGGGCCCGCGATCATGTCGATGCCGACCTGGCCGAACACCCGCCGCTTGGCCGCCGCGACATAGGCGTTGCCGGGGCCGGTGATCTTGTCGACGCGCGGGATCGTCGCCGTGCCGTACGCCAGCGCCGCCACCGCCTGAGCGCCGCCGATCGTGAACACGCGGTCGACGCCGGCGATCGCCGCGGCGGCCAGCACGAGCGGGCTGCGATCGCCGCGCGCCGCCGTGTTGCCGTTGCTGCCTTTGCCGCCGGTGGCCACGCTGCCGGCCACCGGCGTGGGCGCCACCATCACGATCTCGCCGACGCCGGCCACCTTGGCCGGCACCGCGTTCATCAGCAGGCTCGACGGATACGCCGCCTTGCCGCCGGGCACATAGATGCCCACGCGATCCAGCGGGGTCACCTTCTGGCCCAGCAGCGTGCCATCGGCATCGCGGTAGCTGAAGCCGCGGCCGCAAGCTTCGATCTGGCGCTCGTGATAGGTGCGGATGCGCGCGGCGGCGGTTTCGAGTGCGCCGCGCTGCGCGGGCGTGATGGCCTCCAGTGCCGCGGCCAGATCGGCCCGCGGGACTTCGAGCGCGGCCACGCTCGCGGCCTGCAGCCCGTCGAAGCGGGCGGTGTACTCCAGCACCGCCGCGTCGCCGCGCCGGCGCACGTCGGCGAGGATCTCGCCGACCGCGTGCTCGACCGCCGCGTCGGTGTCTTCCGACCAGTGCTGCAGCCGGGTGAGCTGCTGCTCGAAACCCGCGGCCGCGGTCGACAGCCGGGCGATCTTCACCGCAGCGCTCATGGGGTGCCGGCGCCGTTTGCGACCGCGGCCTCGAAGGCATCGATCAGCGCCCGCAGCGGTTCGCGCTTGACCTTCAGCGCCGCCGCGTTGACCACCAGGCGTGCCGAGACGTCCATGATGCGTTCCACTTCGACCAGGCGGTTCGCCTTCAGCGTGCCGCCGGTGGAGACGAGGTCGACGATGGCGTCGGCCAGCCCCGTGAGTGGCGCCAGCTCCATCGAACCATAAAGCTTGATGAGGTCGACATGCACGCCCTTGGCCGCGAAGTGCGCGCGCGCCGCCTGCGTGTACTTGGTGGCCACGCGGATGCGCGAACCCTGGCGCACGGCGCTCGCGTAGTCGAAGTCCTCGCGCGTGGCCACGCTCAGCCGGCAGCGCGCGATGCCCAGGTCCAGCGGCCGGTACAGGCCCGTGCTGCCGCCCGCGTTGCCGGCCTCGGCCCCATGCTCCAGCAGCACGTCCAGGCCCGCCACGCCGAGGTCGGCCCCACCATGCTGCACGTAGGTGGGCACGTCGGTGGCACGCACCAGCACCACGCGCAGGTCGGGCCGGTTGGTGGCCAGGATGAGCTTGCGCGTGCGCTCGGGGTCGTCCCGCACCTCGATGCCGGCCGCGGCCAGCAGCGGCAGCGAGTCGTCGTAGATGCGGCCCTTGGAAAGGGCGAGGGTGATCATGGTGGCGGCGTGGGCGGGTGAGTCTTGCGGAAAGGCTCTTCTCGACCGGTGCGCGCGCTTGGGCTGGCTGGAGAGAGGACCCGCCTGGCTGCCCTGCGCTGCACCACCCTTGACACGGCAGGCACGCGGCGCGCTGCGGCCCCCCGCGGCGCACCGCAGGGAGGGTCAATGGTGGTGGTGCGGCGTGGCGGCCGGCGCTGCGGCGGGGGCAGCGTCGTATTCGGCCGGAGTCAGCGTCTTCATCGACAACGCGTGGATCTGTTCGCGCATTCTATCGCCCAGCGCCGCGTAGACCCGCTGGTGGCGCCGCACGCGCGGCAGGCCTTCGAACTCGGCCGAGACGATGGTGGCGAAGAAGTGGCGGCCGTCGCCTTCCACCTCGACGTGCGTGCACGGCAGCCCGGCGGCGATGAACGCGCGCACCTCGGCGGCGGTGGGTTCGCTCATCAGCTCAGGTCCTTGTGGCGCTCGATGATGCGCGAGACGATGCCGTAGGCCACCGCCTCCTCCGCGCTCATCCAGTAGTCGCGCTCCATGTCGGCCAGCACCTTGTCCAGCTTGTGGCCGGTTTCGCGCGCGATCACCTTGGCGATGCGCTCGCGCGTCTTGATGATCTCCTTGGCCTGGATGGCGATGTCGGTGGCGCGGCCGCCGGCGCCGCCCGCGGGCTGGTGGATCATGAAGCGCGTGTTGGGCAGGCACACGCGGCGCTCCTTGGGCGCGGCCAGGAAGATGTGCGTGCCGGCGCTGGCCACCCAGCCGCTGCCGATGGTGGTGACCGGCGCGCGCACGAAGCGGATCATGTCGTGGATGGCGTCGCCGCTCTCCACGTGGCCGCCCGGCGAGCTGATCAGCAGCTGGATCGGCGCTTCGCTCTCCTGCGCCAGCAGGATCAGCCGCTCGCAGGTCTGGCGCGCCGTCTTGTCGTCGATCTCGCCGAACACGAGCACGAAGCGCGACTTCAGGCTCAGGTTCTCGATCAGGCTGCCGCGCGGCGCGGCCTTGGCTTCGTCGGCGGGGGTGGGGTCGGTGGGCATGAACCTGGCTCCGGAAGGCGAACATCGATTATCGCTGGGGCTTCCGAGACGCCGCGGCCTGCCCAGGCCAGCGAACGCCGCGGCGCCGGCTTTGCCGGGCCGCTGGCGTTGCCCCCTCGAGGGGGCAAAGCCGAAGGCGCTTCGGGGGTGGGCCCACTACGGCCTGAGCTTGTACCCCGTAGCCAGCAGCCGCAGCGTCACCGCCGCCACCAGCGCAAAGCTCGTTCCCACCACCGCCAGGCTCAGCCAAGGCGAGACATCGCTGGCGCCGAAGAAGCCGCGCCTGAAGCCGTCGATCATGTAGAAGAACGGGTTCAGGTGGCTCACCGCCTGCCACACCGCCGGCAGCGAGTGCACCGAGTAGAAGACGCCGCTGAGAAAAGTCAGCGGCATGATGATGAAGTTCTGGAACGCCGCGAGCTGGTCGAACTTGTCGGCCCACAGCCCCGCGATCAGGCCCAGCGACCCGAGCATGGCCGCGCCCAACGCCGCGAAGATGACGATCCACCACGGCTGCGCCAGTTGCAGCGGTGCGAACCATACGGTGACCAGGAACACTCCGAGCCCCACCGTGAGCCCGCGCACGACCGAGGCGCCCACATAGGCCAGGTACCACGCCCAGTGGTTCAGCGGCGTCACCAGCAGGAACACCACGTTGCCGGTGATCTTGCTCTGGATGAGCGAGCTCGAACTGTTGGCGAACGAGTTCTGCAGCACGCTCATCATCACCAGCCCCGGGATCAGGAAGCTGGTGTAGCCCACGCCCTGGAACACCTGCACGCGGTCCTCGAGCACGTGGCCAAAGATCAGCAGGTACAGCACCGCGGTCAGCACCGGCGCGGCCACGGTCTGGAAGGCCACTTTCCAGAAGCGCAGGACCTCCTTGTAGAAGAGCGTGCCGGTGCCTGGTGGCACCAGGCCGCCGGCGAGTCGCGCCGCGGGCGTGCCGGGTGGCGGGGCCATCGTGGTGGTCATGTTGCGACGATAGCTCACGGCCTCTGCGCCCACCTGGCCTGCCCGGCGCCGAAGACAGGCCGAGCACAATCGCCGCATGCTCAGACGATGCCTTGATGCCGGCCTGCGCCGGGGGGTCTGGCGCCCCGGGCCACTCCTTGCCGGCCCGGTGGCCGCCGGCGCGCCGGCGGCTGCATTCGCGCCGCTGGCGTGGGCCTTGGCCCTCGCGTGCCTGCTGGTGCTGACGTGGGCGCCGACGGCCCGTGCACAGGTACCGCCTTCGCCGGCGCAGGTGCAGGCCTATCGCGGCCTGCACGCCGCGGCGTACCGTGGCGACCTCGAGGCCATCGGCCGCCTGGCCACCGGCAAGCCGGCACTGGAAGCGCGCGACGACCACGGCCGCACGCCGCTGCACGTGGCGACCTTCGCGCGCCAGCGCGAGGCGGTGCGCGCGCTGGTGAAGGCCGGCGCCGATACCGCCGCGCTGGAAGCCGGCCGCTACGACGCGGTGACGATCGCCGCCGTGGCCGACGACGAGCCCACGCTTCGTGTGCTGCTCGAGCTGGGTGCCAGTGCCAGGCTCGTCACCAGCCGCTACGACGGCACCGCGCTCATCGCCGCGGCGCACCTGGGCCACGACGGCGTGGTGCGCCAGCTCATTGCTGCCGGCGCGCCGCTGGACCACGTGAACAACCTGCACTGGACCGCGCTGATCGAGGCCGTGGTGCTGGGCAACGGCGGTCCGCGCCACCAGGCCACCGTGCGCGCGCTGCTCGACGGCGGCGCCAGCACGCAGCTCGCCGACCGCGAAGGCCGCACGCCGCTGCAGCTGGCGCGCTCGCACGGCTACGCGGAGATGGTGCGCATGCTGGAGTCGCCGCGCAAGCCGTAGCGGCGCAGGGGTGGCGGCGCGGGCAGCGGGTCGTTCGCGCCAGACCGCGCGACGGCGCGGCGGCTGTCCGCGCGATTCAGCCGCCGGCCCGCAGCGCCCGGTGGATATTGCGCACCGTATGCCACACGCCCCACAGCACCAGCGGAATCGCCGCCCCGGCCAGCAGCTCGGGCTCCAGCGGCAACCCGGCCGCCTTGGCGGCCTTCGCGCCGTAGAGCACCAGGCTGACCACGTAGTAGGAGATGGCGGCGATCGACAGGCCCTCGACCGTGCTTTGCAGTCGCAACTGCAGGTCCTGGCCGCGCGTGAGTTTTTCCAGCAGCTGCTGGTTCTGCGCCTCGGTGGCGATGTCCACGCGCGTGCGCAGCAGCGCGCCGGCGCGCTCGATGCGCTGCGACAGGGCAGCCAGCCGCTGCGCCGTCGAGGCCACGGTGGCCATCGCCGGTGTCAGCCGGCGCTGCATGAACACGCCCAGCGCCTGCGTGCCGGGCACGGCGCGCTCGCACAGCTCGGCAATGCGTTGCTGCACGATGGCGTGGTAGGCCGCCGTGGCCGAGAAGCGGTAGCCGTTGGCGGCCGTGGCCTGCTCGATGCGCGCGGCCAGCAGCGTGAGGCGGGCCAGCAGGTCGGCGTCGGCGCTGTGCTGGTCTACCGTCTGCGCGGTGATGGCGACCAGGTCGGCCTCGGCCACGCCCAGCGGGCCGGCCAGCGCCTTGGACGCCGGCAGGCCGCGCAGCGCCATCAGCCGATACGTCTCTAGCTCCAGCAGCCGCTGCACGATGCGGCCGGCGCGCGTGGCCGAGGTGCCCGGCGCACAGCGCACGACGATGCGCTCGACCCCGTCGGCGGCCACGCGGAAGTCGGTGACGGCCAGCGCATAACCGTCGCCCAGCAGCGAGGCCACGACCTCGTCGCCGCCGAAGCCCTGCCGCAGCTCGCCCAGCACCGCCGGCAGGTCCGACAGGTCGCCCTCTTCGAGCGTCAGCTCGATGGCCGCGAACAGGCGCCCGGGGATGCCCGCCCACCACCGCGGCGGAACGGCCTGGCCCCGACCCGCCGTCGCGGGCTGCGACGTCACCAGGGTGTAGCGCGTGAACTCGCTGTGGTGCTCGCGCCTGAGCATGGCGCCGGGCAGGCGCACGCGCAGGTACGGCTCGGTCATCGCGCCGGCGCCCGCGGGCATGGCGTCTGGCAACGTCGCCAGGTGGCGCGCCTCGTCGGCACGCGACACGCCATCGTTGAGAACGGCCACGTACCGCACGCACGCCGGCAGCCGCACCCGCGCCGCGGGCCGCGAATGCACCTCGTCGTGCAGCGCTCGGCGCAGCGGGTCGTCGGGCGGCAGCGTCGGCGCCGCGCCTTGGGTGTCAGCGGCCGCCACCGGCATCCAGCGCCGCCGCGACGCGTGCGCCCGGGCCGCCCTGCATGATCTGCAGGAACACGTCCTCCAGGTCGGCGCGGCCGATCTCCAGGTCTTCGACGCGAACGTTCGCTTCACGCAGCGCGGCAAGTGTCGCTTCCACCTCGACGGGGTCGTGCGCAGCCACCTGCGCGATGCGGCCCGTGACGCGCGCGCGCGGCGCCACGGCGGCGGGCAGCGCGTCGTCGGTCTTGAAGCGCATCATCTGGTGCGCGGTGCCGGCCAGGAGCGCGCTGGTCTTGTCCAGCGCCACGACCTGGCCTTGCTTGAGCATCGCGATGCGGCCGCAAAGCGCCTCGGCCTCTTCGAGGTAGTGCGTGGTCAAGAGCACCGTGTGGCCCTCGCGATTCAGGCGCGCAATGAAGCTCCACAGCGTCTGGCGCAGCTCCACGTCGACGCCGGCGGTCGGTTCGTCCAGCACGATCACCGGCGGCTTGTGCACCAGCGCCTGCGCCACCAGCACGCGGCGCTTCATGCCGCCGGACAGTTGCCGCATGTTGGCGTTGGCCTTGTCGGCCAGGCCCAGGTTGGCCAGCAGCTCGTCGATCCAGGCGTCGTTGTTCTTCACGCCGAAATAGCCCCCCTGGATGCGCAGCGTCTCGCGCACGCTGAAGAAGGGGTCGAACACCAGCTCCTGCGGCACGATGCCCAGCGCCTTGCGGGCGGTGGCGAAGTCGGTGACGACGTCGTGCCCCATCACCGTGGCGCGCCCGCTGGTGGCGCGCGTGAGGCCGGCCAGCACCGAGATCAGCGTCGTCTTGCCCGCGCCGTTGGGGCCCAGCAGGCCGAAGAACTCGCCCTCGTCGATGTCGAAGCTCACGCCGCCGAGCGCGCGCACCGTGCCGCGCGCGCCGCTGTAGACCTTGGTGACTGCCTCGAAGCGGACGGCGGGCGGGCGGGGTGGCACGGGCATGGGGCGCGGATTGTAGGCAGCGCCCGGCCGTGCACCTGGGCGAAGGTGCCATGCACACCGCGCACGCGGCGCTGCGGCCGCGCGCCGGCCGCGCGTCCTAGGGGGCGTCAGGCAGCGGTCATGCGCACCGGCTCGGTGTGCCGCGGGTCGTCGTGCAGTGCCCAGTACGCGGCCTGCAACCGCTCGCTCACCGGGCCGAACCGGCCGCGCTCGCGGCCGCCCACCGCCACGCCGTCCAGCGTGGCGATGGGGATCACGCCGCCGCCGGTGCTGCTGAGGAACACCTCGTCGGCGCGCCGGAGTTCCTCCACGCCGAGGCGACGCACCTGCATCTCGAGGCCTGCGGCCTGCACCAGTTCGATGACGGTGCGGCGCGAGATGCCCTCGAGCACGCCACGCTCGGGCGTCACCACGGTGCGAGCGCCGAACACCGCGAAGACGTTGAAGCCGGGGCCCTCGGTCACCGCGCCCGCCCCGTCGGTGAGCACCACGGTCTCGGCGCCTCGCTCGTAGGCCTCGAACAGGCCGGTGACGAAGTCGAGCCAGTGGTAGTTCTTCACCCGCGGGTCCACGCTGGAAGCGGGAATGCGCTGCGGCGTGCCGACGACCAGATCGATGCCGCGGCGCTGCCGGGCCGGGTCGGCGATCCACACGAACGGGATCGCGAAGGCCATGAAACGGTTGGTGCAGGTGCGCGGGTCGCGCGAGCCGGGTGCCGGCTGCCCGCGCGTGCACAGCAGCTCGACGTAGGCATCGGTCAGGCCGGCGCGGCGCACGCATTCGTGCATCACCTCGCGCATGCGCTGGCGGCTCACCCCCGGGTCCAGGCGCAGCGCGCGGCAGCTGGCTCCAAATCGATCGAGGTGGTCGTCCAGCCGGAAGAAGCGGCCTTGCCAGACATGCGCCACGTCGTAGGTGGCGTCGGAGTGCAGGAAGCCCCAGTCGAAGATCGAGATCTTCGCGTCCTCGGGGGCGACGAACTGCTCGTCGATGTAGGCACAGCCTTGCATGGCAGGGTTCCTCGGGCGAAGGGCCGGTGTTCGAAGCGCCTCTCGAGGTCGGGCGGTGGATGCCGATGGTGCGGGTTCGACCCCTGGCCCCGCGAGCCTACCAGGGGCGGCGAGGGCCGCTGCCGGCTGAGCGGCGACGAGCCGGCGCACTTGCAGTGCGACCGCGCCGCGGCCGAAGCAGCGCCAGGCGTCGCGGCCGCCTCCATCGCCGGCATGCCGAAGGCGCCGGCTGCCTTCAGCGTGCAGGGGCCGCGGCCTGCGCTGGCCCATCCTCCGGGCCGCTTCACGCCGGCCGACGACTGATCGGCCGGGCGGCCAAGGCGCGCGCGCCGAGGGCAGGGCCAAGCGCTGCCGGTGCCAGAATGCGCCCGCCATGGCCCAGCCCAAGAAGCCGCCGCGCCGCACCGCCGAGCGCATCCTCGAGGTGACGCTGGAACTCTTCAATCGCTTCGGCGAGCCCAACGTCAGCACCACGCTCATCTCGGCCGAGATGAACATCAGCCCGGGCAACCTGTATTACCACTACCCGGCGAAAGACCAGCTGATCAACGGCCTGTTCGACCGCTACGAGCGCGGGCTGGCCGAGGTGCTGGAAGGGGCCGACGGCGTCGAGAACGTCGAGGACGCGTGGCTGCTCATGCACGTGCTGTTCGAGCTGATCTGGAAGTACCGCTTCCTGTACCGCGACCTCAACGACCTGCTGAGCAAGAACCGCCGCCTGGAGACGCATTTCCAGGAGGTGCTGGCGCGCAAGGGCCGCGCGATGCGCGCGCTGCTCGACGGCCTGTCGCGCAGCGGTGCCGCGCAGCTCACCGGTGAAGCCGCCGCCCCGATGGCCACCGCCATGGTGGTGGTGTTGACGTACTGGCTGAGCTACGAATACGTGCGCGACCCGCGGCACGCGCTGGAGCCCGAGAACGCCGCCGCGGCGCTGGGGCGCGGGGCGTATCACGCGCTGGCCCTGCTGCTGCCTCATCTGGACGAGGGATCGCGGGAGCATTTGCAGGGGCTGGCCGCGGCATACGTGTAGCGCAGGCCGGGCCCACCCACCGGCCCGCGCCGCGAGCCCCCTCGGGGGCTGATGGCCGTGCGCGCCGCGATTGCCCGACCGCATGCGCTCAGGGCATCATCGGCGCCGTTGCAACCGGAGGACAACCCATCATGAAGAAACTCGTCCTGGCCCTGACCGCCGCCGCCGCGCTGGGCGCCTGCAGCCAGCTGGCGCGCGAACGCGTGAGCGACCAGCTGGCCAACGAACTGCACACCAACCCGGTGCTCACCGTGCGCAGCGGCTTCATCTCGGTGGCGCCCGAGCCCATCGTGGTGAGCATGAAGGAACTGGGCAGGGGCCCGAACGCCAAGCCGATGACCTGGCGCCTGCCGGCGGGCCACCGCTTCGCCGCCGAGAACGGCATCGAGATCCTCGGCGTGGTGGTGGACGGCCAGGGCAACCCCGTCAAGCCCGACCCGAAGGTCTTCAAGGACCCCAACCCACGCATCAGCCGCGAGGGGCGTGCGGCGCTGAGCTGCCAGATCAACGACAAGGACCGCTCGGAGTTCAGCTGCCGCTTCACCGACAAGGCGGTGGTGGGAATCTACCGGTACAACATCCGGGCGGTGGATCCTTCGGGCAAGCCGGTGGAGTCGGATCCGAGCATTTTCGGGATGGAATGAGGCTACTTGGCCAAGCGAACGACCCGAGCCAAGAGTTCCCTGACTTCCAGTTCCGGTGCCCGCCGGCCGGCGGCAGTCTGCACCTCGAAGCCAGCACTTCCTAGGTCACAACGAGCGCGCTCGACAAGTGGCCGAAGGAACTCGTCGTCCTCTCGCTCACGTTGCAGGCCGGTCTTGGCCCCGATCTCCTCGGCGGAGCCAAAGAGGTATGCGCAGCCGCCCGGATCGTTGTTGGTGGCACAGAACCCAGCCGCCACCTCCAGCAGACTCTTGTAGACCGGCTTGGAGTTGATCTCTCGTTCGATGGCAAGGACTCGCGACAAGCGGCTCCTTGCCGGCTGATCGTCGCCCGCGGTGATGGCCAGCATTGCAAGGTTCAGCAGTGCGATCGCAATGCTCTCACTGTCCCCGAGCTCTTGCAGCAGGCCCAAGACTCTCTGGTACAGAGCTTCGGCTGTTGGGAGATTGCCGGACGCTCGGTGGAGCTGAGCCAGCGAGTTCAAGGCCACCGCTGCTTGTCGACGGTGACCGAGTTCCTCCGATACTGCAACAGCAGACTCAAATGTCGCGATCGCCTGAGCGTGGTCTCCGGCTGTCGCCTGCAGCATTCCCAAGGGAGCAAGCAGCGCCGACAGGCGCTCCTTGTTGCCGAGTTCGAGAGCGATAGCGTGGCTCTCCTCCAGGAAGGCGCGGGCATCGACGTGGCGGCCCATGTAGTAAGCCAGCTGCCCTGCATCACACAGCGCCCGGCAGCGCAGGAAGTCGCGCTGATCCGGCCGCGTGCGGCCCAGTGCCTCCACGGTCACACGCAGCCCCAGACTGAGCAGCCCGCGGGCGTGCCAGTAGATCTTCAGCAGGAACACCAGCCGCAACCCGGGTTCCAGGCACTCGGCGTCGGTGCCGCACCACGCATGTGCCGCCAGCAGGTTGTCACGCTCGAGGTCCAGCTCGGCCAGGCCACCGGCCTGCTCCGGCCCGGCGAGCTTGCCGCGCATGCGGTCGGCGAAATCGACGTAGTGGCTGACGTGCCTCCTCCGCGCCGCGGCCTCGTCGCCTGCGTCGGCGAGCTTCTCCGCCGCGTAGGCGCGCACCGTCTCCAGCATGCGGTAGCGGGCGCCTTCGCGCTCCATCACCACCAGCGACTTCTGCACCAGCTGCGCCAGCAGGTCGAGCACGTCCGCTTCGTCGAGGCCTTCACCCGCACAGACCCTCTCCGCCGACTCGAGCGTCCAACCGCCCGCAAACACCGCCAGCCGGCGGAACAGCGTGCGCTCGGGTTCGCTCAGCAGCTCGAAGCTCCAGTCGATCAGCGCGCGCAGCGTGCGCTGGCGCGGCAGCACGGTCTGGTCGCCGCTCACCAGCAGCCGGAAGCGGTCTTTCAGACGCTCGGCGATCACCTGGACCGACAGCGCGCGCGTGCGCGCCGCGGCCAGCTCCAGTGCCAGCGGAATGCCGTCCAGCCGCCGGCAGATGGAGGCCACGGCCGCGGCGTTGTCGGGATCGAGCCTGAAGCTCGGCTGTACCGCGCCGGCGCGGTCGAGGAAGAGCTGCACGGCCGCGTGGCGGCCGAGCTCGTTGACGAGGCCCGGCCGGGCCGGGCGGCGCGGCACGGTGGCCGCGCGGCCTTCGCCGCCAGTGCGAACAGGCGGCACGGTGTCGGCGCCGTCCTCGTCGGCGGCGGGCACGCCCAGCGTGGGCACCTGGTAGACCGTTTCGCCGGCCACCTGCAGCACGTCGCGGCTGGAGGTGAGCATCCGCACGCCCGGGCTGGCCTGCAACAGCCGCTTGGCGAGGTCGGCACAGGCGTGCACCACGTGCTCGCAGTTGTCCAGGATGACCAGCAACGACTTGTCGCGCACGTAGGTCAGCAGCGCCTCGGTGACGCCTGCGCCGCGCTCTTCCTTCACGCCCAGCACGCTGGCCAGCGCCTGCGGCACGAGCAGCGGGTCGGCCAGCGGCGCGAGTTCGACCAGCCACACGCCATCGGGGTATTCGTCCAGCAGCTCGGCGCCCAGCTGCACCGACAGCCGGCTCTTGCCGATGCCGCCCATGCCCAGCAGCGTGAGCAGCCGGGTCCTGGCGAGCAGCTGCCGCACCTCGGCCAGCTCGCGCTCGCGGCCGACGAAGCTGTTGAGCTGCTGCGTCAGGTTGTTGGGCGTGGCCTCGAGCGATCGCAGCGGCGGGAACTGCGCCCGCAGCGCCGGGTGCAGGAGCTGGTGCACGCGCTCGGGGCTGGCCAGGTCGCGCAGGCGCACGGTGCCCAGGTCCAGCAGCGTCGTGCCGGCCGGCAGGTGGTTGGCAGCGCGTTCGGCCACCGCCTGCGTCACCAGCGTCTGGCCGCCGTGCGCGGCGCCCATCACGCGCGCGGCGCGGTTGAGCACCGGGCCGTAGTAGTCGCCGTCGCGCGCTTCGCATTCGCCGCAGTGCACGCCGCAGCGCACCTTCAGCGCCAGCTGCCCTTCGGCCACCGGCGCGGCCATCGCCTGCTGCAGCGCCAGCGCGGCGGCCACGGCCGCGTGGGGTTGTTCAAAGGCGGCGTGCACGCCGTCGCCGGTGGTCTTGACCAGCTCGCCGCCGGCCGCGCGCACGGCGGCGCGGCTCAGCTCGTCATGCCGCTCCAGCGCGGCGCGCATGCGCGCGGGTTCGTGTTCCCAAAGGCGCGTGCTGCCTTCGATGTCTGTGAACAGGAAGGTGCGGAACAGGCTCGCGGTCGACGGCTCGGCACTCACGCCTGGGTTCGGGGCTGGCAAGGGATCGACGGGGACGCGTGGGCCGGATTGTGCGGCCGGTGTGGCACCTGCCCCGCAATGCGCGGTCGACGTCGGCCTCGGGCGGGCAGGCGGGCCAGCCCCGGGGGCTCACCGTATGCTGCGGCCATGCTCAACCGGTTCCCATTGCTTGCAGGCGACGAACGGCTCGCGCGGCTTGCGCCGCCCGCGCGCCACCTGCGGCCGGCGGTGGTGATCGACTCCGACGCCGCCAACGAGATCGACGACCCGTTCGCCCTCGCCTGGGCGCTCCTGGCGCCCGAACGGCTGCGGGTGCTGGCCTGCCTGGCGACGCCGTTCTCGTTCGAATACCGGCGGCGAGAGGCGCTGCGTGCGCGCCTGGCCCGCGACACGCCGGCCCTCGCCTCGGCGGAAGACCAGGAGTTCCTGCGGCTGCACAGCCACAAGCTGGCCTTCTGGGAAGCGCGCGGCTGGGACCCGGCCACGCTGCAGCTGCCCTCCTTCTGCACGCCCGAAGAGGGCATGCGGCGCAGCTTCGACGAGATCGTCCACGTGTACGAACGGCTCGGCCGGCCGCCTGCCGGCAATGTGTTCGCCGGCTCCACGCGCTACCTGCGCTCGTTCGAAGAGCCCGAGCCGAGCGCGGCCACCGCGCGCCTGATCGAACTCGCCGCAGCGCAGCCGCCAGGCGAACCGCTGTACGTGCTGGCCATCGGCTGCCTGACCAACATCGCCAACGCGCTGCTGCTCGAGCCTGGCTTGGTACGCCGCCTGGTCGTCGTGTGGACCGCGGGCTATCCGAGCCACGCCCCGCACGTCAACCGCGCCTTCAACCTGGAGCAGGACCTGCTGGCCACGCAGCTGGTGTTCGATTGCGGCGTGCCGCTGGTGTATCTGCCCGGCTACCACGTCGGCGCGCAGTTGCGGCTGTCGCTGCCCGAAATGGAGCGCCACGTGCGCGGCTGCGGCGCCGTTGGCGCGCACCTGCACGAGCTGTTCACGCACAACCCGCTGTGGCCGCTGGTGGGCATCGATGCTGCCGAGGCGCTGGAGCCGTCGAGCGCCTGCAGCTGGGTGATCTGGGACCTCATCAACGTGGCATGGATGCTCGCGCCCGAGTGGGTGCCGAGCGAGCTGGTGCGCACGCCGCGCCTCGGCGCCGATCTGCGCTGGCACGCCGACGCCGCGCGGGCTTGGATGCGTGAAGCCCACGCGGTGCAGCGCGACGCGATCTTCAGCGACTTCTTCGCCTGCCTGCGCGGTGCGCCCTGAATTCGCCGGTGCGCCGCGCGGTTGCGGCGTCGCCGCGGCATTGCTGCGGCTCGGCCTGGATCCAGCGGTTGGGGCCATGGTCGCGCCCGCGCATGGAGGTTGCGGCGAGCAGAGGTCCGGCCCGAAGCGCAGCGCCGCGCGGGACGCGAGGCCCGGCGTCGCCGCCGGGCCCTGCGGGCCCGCCGTCGATGACGGCCGACGGATACACCGTCGGCCTACCCGGCTTGCCAGCAAGCCGGGACCCCTGCGCTGCGCTCCGGGGCGCCGATCGCATCCCGCGCGGCGCTGCGCTTCG
>JAEUPD010000188.1 GCA_016788525.1 Rubrivivax sp. | reverse complement strand
AGCGTCGTACCGACCTTGGGCACGCGCTGGCTCGTGCCGCGCTTGGCGCAGTTCGAGGCCCAGCACCCTCGCTTCGACGTCGAACTGCGCCAGTTCCATCACGACGAGGACTTCAGGCGCGACGACGTCGACCTGTGGATCGCCATCAAGCGGCCCGGGCGCCGGTGGCCGCGCGACATCACCGGGACGGTCCTGCTCGGACGTGAGGTCACGGCGGTCTGCACCCCTGGCATCGCACGACGGCTGCGGTCGGTGCGCGACCTTCTCGACCACCGCCTGCTGCACCACACCAACTACCCCGAGAACTGGCGGCTCTGGCTGGACGCTGCCGGTGTGGACACAGCGGGCCTGGCGTTGGGCACCGGCTACGACCTGGGCAACAACATGATCGTCGCGGCATGCGCCGGCGCCGGCGTGGCCGTCATCCAACCGTGCCTCGTGGAGCGCGAACTGGCATCAGGTGAACTGGTGCAGCCGTTCGACCTGGCCGTTGCAACGGGGCGCAGCTATTGCCTGTGTCGGCGCAAGTCGGCGAGCGGCAGCCCCCCGGCCATTGAGGCGTTCGTCCGCTGGATCGGTATGCAGGCGGGCGTCGGGGCGCTCTGATCGTGACCTGGATCAGCCGCGAAAAGGTGAGGTGGATGGGGCGCTGCCCGCGCGCTGGTCGATCGGCCTGTGATCGACGCGTCGGACGTCCCCCGTGGGCCAAACCACAGGCGGTAAGAATGTCGGTACTTCGCTCGCGACGTGCCGCCGAAGCGCCCGATCTACCTATGGGCCCCGCCTGCCCGTTGACAATGGAGTGGGAGTAGCGGGCGGCTGCCTCGAAGGCGACTGGCGACCTCGGTGGGCACTGCCAATCAGGCGCGCGCCGCAGAGCGCATTGAAGCGCGCGCGGAGCGCGTCCTGGACGAAGCGCGCGCCGCCGGCCAGCTCACATGGGCCCGCAACGCCTCGATGAACTCGCCGGCGAGGGCCGAAGGCCGGTGGTGGGCCGAGGTGATCATCGCGATTCGCACGTCGAAGCGCGGCTGCAGCGCGACGGCCACGACGCCGCGCCCGAGGTAGTCGGCAACCGAGAACGGGTCGACGATCGCGACGCCCAGGCCTTCGGCGACGAGTGCGCAGGCGATGCCCGACAGTGGTGTGGTCGCCACCACGTCGTGCGCGATGCCTGCGAGCAGGGTGTCGGTGTGCACCGAGAAGATCGTCGGTTCGCTCAATGCCACGACCCGTTCGCCGGCCAGGTCAGGCAAGCTCACCGAGCGCCGCCGCGCCAGGCGGTGGCCCGAGGGCACGGCCAGCACGGCTCTCGAGTCCAGCGACTCGATCTGCAGCCCGGGCCGCTCGGGCGGTGCGGCGGCCAGTCCGATGTCGGCCTGGCCGACCTGCACCGCGTCGATGACCAGGTGGGACGGCATGCCGCTCAGGTGCATCTTGGCCCGCTCGCGGCCTTCGATGAACTTCGAGGCGAAGCGCGGCAGGAACCCCATGGCCATGGCGGGCAGCGCAGCGACGCGCAGTCGCCCGCCCCGGTGGGCCCGCAGGTCGGCGGCAAAGCGGGTCAGCGCATGCAAGCCCGTGGCGTAGCGCTCGGCCTCGGCCAGGAGCAATGTCGCCTCGGGCGTGGGCAGCAGGTGGTTTCCGCGGCGCTCGAACAGCGTGAGCCCGGTGTCGGTCTCGAGGTCGCGGACCAGCCGGCTGATGGCCGGCTGCGAGACCCCCAGCGCCGCGGCCGCGCCGGTGACGCTGCCGCGCAGCATCACCCAGCGAAAGGCCTCGATCTGACGTGGGTTGAGCATGCAGGCCCCCATAACATGAATGCAAGCCAGCCTGCGATCTGGCTATTTGACAGCATACAGAGCGCTGCCGATGATCGCGCCCGTTTCAAGCCCACCCCGGAGGAGACCCCCATGACTGTCGCTACCCGCAGGTTCGTGGCGCTCGCAGCGGCGCTGGCATTGGCCGGCATCGGCGCGCAGGCCGTTGCGCAGCAGAAGACCTTCACCCTGGCCGGCTACGGCGGCTCGTTCGAGAAGACCATGCGCGAACAGGTGCTCCCAGCGTTCGCGGCGAAGCACAACCTGCGGGTGGAGTACGTGGCGGGCAACTCCACCGACACGCTGGCCAAGCTGCAGGCGCAGAAGGGCAACCAGGTCATCGACGCCATCATCGTCGACGACGGCCCGATGTACCAGGCCGTTGAACTCGGCTTCTGCGGCGCCCTGGCCGCCGCCGACGTCTACAAGGACGTCTACTCGATCATGCAGTTCAAGTCGAACAAGGCGATCGGCGTGGGCATGGTCGGCACCGGCATCATGTACAACAAGAAGGTCTTCGAGGAGAACAAGTGGGCCGCACCCACCTCCTGGGAGGATCTCAAGGACCCGAAGTACAAGAAGAAGCTGGTGGTCCCGCCCATGAACAACACCTACGGCCTGCACGCCGTGGTGATGATGGCCCGCGTGCGCGGGGGCGGCGAGGGCCGCATCGACCCGGGCTTTGCCGCCTTCAAGAACGACCTCGGCCCCAACGTGCTGGCCTACGAGCCCTCGCCCGGCAAGATGACCGAGTTGTTCCAGTCGGGCCAGGCGGTGATCGGCGTGTGGGGTTCGGGCCGCGCCAAGGCGCTGGCCGACCAGACGGGCTTCCCGATCGAATTCATCTACCCCAAGGAGGGCGGTGTGGCCCTCGGGGTGGCGGCCTGCCCGGTGGCTGGTTCCAAGAACGACAAGGAAGCCCAGGCCTTCATGCAGTACCTGGTGAGCCCCGAGGTGCAGCTGACCCTGGCCAAGGGTGCCGGCTTCGGCCCGACCAATCGCAAGGTCATGCTCACGCCGGATCAGCAGAAGGGCTTGCCCTACGGCGCACAAGTGCAGTCGCTGAAGACGGTCGACTGGGACCAGATCAACAAGGTGCGCGACGAGTGGAACAAGCGCTGGACGCGCGAGATCGAGCGCTAGCCTTGCGCTGCTGAGCATCCCGGCGCCCGCGCGGCGCCCGGTTTCCGCCTCGCTTCCGAACCGCGCCGCAGGCCGCAGCGATGAGCTTTCTCGTGCTCGACCGTCTCACCAAGCGATACGACGCTTCGGTAGCCGTGGACTCGCTGTCGCTGGCCGTGGAACGTGGCGAGTTCATTGCGCTGCTGGGCCCTTCGGGGTGCGGCAAGACGACCACGCTGCAAATGATCGCCGGGTTCGTCGAACCCACCTCGGGCAGCATCCAGCTGGGCGGCAAAGACCTCACGCGCGTCAAGCCCGCCCAGCGCGGGCTGGGCATCGTGTTCCAAAGCTATGCGCTGTTCCCGCACATGACCGCGGCCGAGAACGTGGCCTTCGGCCTGCAGATGCAGCGGCTCGGCGCAGCCGAGATCAGGCGGCGGGTGGACGAGGTGCTGCAGCTCGTGGGTCTGGGCGGCCTGGCCGATCGCTACCCGCGCCGCATGTCAGGTGGCCAGCAGCAGCGCGTGGCGTTGGCCCGGGCGCTGGTCATCAAGCCGCAGATCCTGCTGCTGGACGAACCGCTGTCCAACCTGGACGCCAAGCTGCGCGAAGGCATGCAGATCGAGCTGCGGCAGATCCAGCGCACGCTTGGTACCACCACCGTGCTTGTCACCCACGACCAGGGCGAGGCGATGGCGCTGGCCGATCGCATCGTGGTCATGAACAGGGGCCGCGCCGAGCAGGTGGGTGCACCGCACCAGACTTACGAGTGGCCTGCGACGCCGTTCGTCGCCGAGTTCCTGGGCAAGACCAACCTGCTGGCTGGCAGCGTCGATGCCGCCACGTTGCGCCTGGAGATCGCCGGCGAATGCTGGGCGCTGGCGGCCGATCAGTGCCAGGCGTTGGCGCCGACGGATGCGCCCGCAGCTGGTGATGCCCCGGCGGCGCCACTGCCCGTGCATGTGACGGTGCGACCGGAGAAGATCCGCCTCCTGCCGGCCGGCATGGACAGGGACCAGCCTGGCATCGACGGGCGGGTGCGTACCCGCATCTTCCAGGGCAACCACTGGCTCGTGCAGGCCGATGCATTGGGGCAGACGTTGACGGTGATTGCGCAGAACAGTGGCCGGCCCGTGCCGGCCGAGGGTGAGCCGGTGCGGCTTACCTGGGCCGCCAGCGACCTGCGCTTGCGGCCCGCTACGGCCGCGTTGGCGTGATGCTCGCGCACGGGTTGGCGCCGGGAGGGGGTTGACCATGAGCGGCCGCCGCTTCGCGCCCTATGCGCTCAGCCTGCCGGCGCTGCTGCTGTTCGGGCTGATCGTGCTGGTGCCCATCGTGATGACGGTGCTGCTGTCGTTTCACGACTGGGGGCAGTACAAGGGCATCGAGCGCGTGTTCATCCTGAAGAACTGGCGCGAAGTCGTTGCCGACGACTACTTCCACGAGGTGTTCCTGCGCACGCTGCGCATCGCCTTGTGGGTGACGGTGCTGACCGCCGTGTTCGGTGCACCCGAGGCCTACATCCTGCACCGCATGCGCAGCCCGTGGCGCGGCATCTTCCTGCTCGTGCTGCTCGGGCCGCTGTTGATCTCGGTGGTGGCGCGCACGCTCGGCTGGGCGCTGCTGTTCGGCGGCGACAACGCCATCGTCAACAAGGTGCTGATGGGCTGGGGGCTGATCGGCTCGGCGGTGCCCTTCATGTTCACCGAGACCGGGGTCGTCGTGGGTCTGACCCATGTGCTGATGCCCTACATGGTGCTCTCCGTATGGGCTTCGCTGCAAAAGCTCGACCCGCAGGTGGAGAACGCGGCGCTGTCGCTGGGCGCGGGCCCATGGGCGATCGCGCGGCGCATCGTGCTGCCGCAGATCGTGCCCGGCATGCTGGCTGGCGGCATCATCGTCTTCGCGCTGGCGGCCAGCGCGTTCGCCACGCCGGCCATCCTGGGCGGGCGACGCCTGAAGGTTGCTTCGACGCTGGCCTACGACGAATTCCTGAACACGCTGAACTGGCCGCTGGGCGCGGTGGTGGCGGTGATCATCCTCGTGGCGCTGGCGGCCATCATCGTGGTCTCCAATCGCCTCGTGGAGCGTCGCTTTGCCGAGGTGTTCCGATGAGGTTCAGCGCGTGAGGCCCAACCCATGAGGCGCAACGGGCCGCTGGCGCTCGCGTACCACGCGCTGTTCGTGCTGTTCACGCTGGCGCCGATCGTCGTCGTGTGCGTGGTCGCGTTCACTCCCGAGAGCTACCTCTCGTTTCCGACCACCGAGTTCTCGCTGCGTTGGTTCAAGGCCATCGCGCAGTACCCGGAGTTCGTCCGCGCGTTCTGGCAAAGCGTGTGGCTGGGTGCGCTGTCGTCGCTGATCGCGCTGCTGTTCTCGGTGCCGGCGGCACTGGCGGTGGCACGCTACCGCTTCGCCGGGCGCGATGCGCTGATGGCGCTGTTCCAGTCGCCGCTGATGATCCCGCACGTGGTGCTGGGCATCGCGTTCCTGCGCTTCTTCACCGAAATCGGACTGGCCGGCACTTTCACGGCGCTGCTGCTGTCGCACGTGATCATCGTCTTTCCGTTCGCGCTGCGGCTCACGCTGGCATCGGCCACCGGCATGAACCCGGCCATCGAGCAGGCCGCCGCGTCGCTGGGCGCGGGGGAGGGCACGATCCTTTGGCGCATCACGCTGCCGCTGGTGGCGCCGGGTCTCATCAGCGGCTGGGCGCTGGCGTTCATCAACTCGTTCGACGAGCTGACGATGAGCGTGTTCATCAGCACGCCGCGCATCGAGACGCTGCCGGTGCGCATGTTCCTGTACATCCAGGACAACATCGATCCGCTGGTCACCTCGGTCTCGGCGGCGGTGATCGTGGTCACGCTGCTGGCGCTGGTCCTGCTTGACCGGCTCTACGGCCTGGAGGCTCTGTTGATCGGCAAGGGGCAGGACCGGTGAGTGAAGCGGATGTCGCGGTGGTCGGCGGCGGCCTGGTGGGCGCGTGCATCGCCTGGGGGCTGGCGCGGGTCGGCCAGCGCGTGACCGTGCTCGACGAGGGCGACATGGCGGTGCGCGCCTCGCGCGGCAACTTCGCGCTCGTGTGGGTGCAGGGCAAGGGCCTCGGGCTGGCTCCGTATTCGCGCTGGACGCTGGGCAGCAGCAATGCCTGGGCCACGCTGCAGGCCGAGTTGCTGCAAGACACCGGTCTCGATGTCCGCTTCGAACGCCCCGGCGGCTTTCATGTCTGCCTGAGCGACGCCGAGATGACATCGCGCGCCGACCTGCTGGCGCGGTTCCATGCGCAGCCGGGCGTGGCCGACTACCGTACCGAGATGCTCGACCGCGTGCAGCTGGGCAGGTTCCTGCCGCATCTCGGGCCGAAGGTGGCGGGCGCCAGCTACAGCGCGGTGGACGGGCACGTGAACTCGCTGCGGCTCTTTCGCGCGCTGCACCAGGCGTTCGAGCGGCACCGCGTGTCGTACCGCGCCAGCCACGCGGTGCTCGGCATAGAGCACCGTGCCGGCGGGTTCAACCTGACCACCTCTGCCGGCGAGGTGCACGCGGGCAAGGTGGTGCTGGCCGCGGGCAATGCCAACGCCACGCTGGCGCCGATGGTGGGGCTGTCGGCGCCGATGAGGCCCGAGCGCGGGCAGATCATCGTCACTGAACGTGCGCAGCCGTTCCTGCGGCATCCGCTGTCCACGGTGCGGCAGTCCGACGAAGGCACGGTGATGATCGGTGACAGCCGTGAAGAAGGCACCGACCCGGCGCAGATGAACCAGCCGATCAACAGCGTGATGGCCGCGCGCGCGGTGCAGATCTTTCCGTTGCTTGGCGCGCTCAACGTGGTGCGCACGTGGCGCGCCATCCGCGTCATGCCCGCCGACGGCTTCCCCATCTACGACCAATCGCAAAGCTGCCCCGGCGCCTTTGTCGCCACCTGCCATTCGGGCGTGACGCTGGCGGCCGCGCACGCCTATCGCCTGGCGCCGATGATCGCCCGCGGGCAGCTCGACGAGCAGGAGGTCGGCGTCTTCAGCGCACGGAGGTTCGATGTTCAAGCGCAGTGAGCAGGCGGGCGCCGGCCGGGCGGTGGCCTTTCGGCTGGCCGGGCAGGCAGTCAAGGCGCGCGAAGGCGACAGCGTCGCCGCCGCGATGCTGGCCACGGGGCTGGCGAGATGCCGCAGCACGCCGGTGAGTGGTGCACCGCGCGGGCCGTATTGCCTGATGGGCGTGTGCTTCGAATGCCTGGTGCAGATCGACGGCGTGGGCAACCAGCAGGCCTGCCTCGTGCCTGTGCGCGAAGGCATGGTGGTCGAGCTGCAGCAGGGCATGCGTGCGCTGGACGACGCCGCAGTGTCCCGCGGAGGCCCGCGATGATCGACCTGGCCATCATCGGCGCCGGCCCCGCAGGCCTGGCGGCTGCGGCGCTGGCGGCGCAGGCGGGCCTGGACACCGTGGTCTTCGACGAGAACGCGGCGCCCGGGGGGCAGATCTACCGCGCCATCACCAGCACGCCGCTGACGCGGCGCGAAGTGCTCGGTGCCGACTACTGGCACGGCGAACGTCTGGTGCAGGCATTTGCGGCATCGCGGGCGCGGCTCGAAACCGGCTGCACGGTTTGGAGCCTCGATGCGGATCTGGAGTTGGGGGTGCTGCAGGCCGGCGTGGCCCGCCTGCTGCAGGCGCGCCGGGTGATCATCGCTACCGGTGCGCTCGAAAGGCCGTTCCCCATTCCTGGCTGGACCCTGCCGGGCGTGATGACCGTGGGCGCCGGCCAGGCGCTGCTCAAGAACTCGGGCCTGGTGCCCGACGGCGACGTGGTACTGGCCGGCAGCGGCCCGCTGCTTTGGCTGTACGCGGCACAGTGCCATCGCGCCGGCGGGCGCATCGCCATGCTGCTGGACACCACACCGCGCGGCGCGTATTGGCGGCGGCTGGATGAGCTGCCGTCGTTCGTTCTGTCGCCGCTGCTTGCCAAGGGCCGCGCGCTGGTGGCCGAAGTGAAGCGCGTCGTTCCGGTGGTGAGCCACGTCACGGCGCTCGAAGCCGTGGGCGGCGAGCGCGTGCGCGAGCTGCGCTATCGCTCGGGCGCCGGTCCCTGGCAAGGCGTGGCCGCCGACACCGTGCTGCTGCACCAAGGGGTGGTGCCCAACGTCAATCTCGCGATGGCCGCCGGCGCGCACCACGCGTGGGACCCGGTGCAGCTGTGCTGGCGGCCTGAGCTGGACGCCTGGGGCCACAGCTCGATCTCCGGGCTGGCGATCGCCGGCGACGGCGCCGGCATCTCCGGCGCCTCGGCCGCGCAAGCGCGCGGGCAGCTGGCGGCCATCGACGCGGTGCGCGCGCTCAGGGGCCCCGCCGAAAGCTCTGCGTTGAGCGGCGCCGTGGCAGAGCACAACGCGCGGCGCGCGCTCGACCGTGCCAACCGGGGCCGCGCCTGGCTGGACGCGGCGTTCCAGCCTGCGCCGCAGTTCCGCCTGCCCGAAGGCGACACCCTGGTGTGCCGCTGCGAGGAGGTGAGCGCCGCGCAGGTGAAAGCCACGGTGGCGCAGGGTTGCGAGGGGCCGAACCAGCTGAAGGCCTTTCTGCGTTGCGGCATGGGCCCGTGCCAGGGGCGGCTGTGCGGGCTGACCGTGACCGAGCTGATCGCGCGTGAGCGCGGCGTGGCGCCCGGGCAGGTGGGCTACTACCGCATTCGCCCGCCGGTCAAGCCGATCGCGCTGTCAGCGCTGGCGCAGATGCCGGTGGACGATGCGGCCGTGAAGGCGGTCGTGCGCGGCTGAGGCGCCGGCCCTCGCGCCATGGGTGCCACCGGGCCGGCGGGCCATCACGCAGCGGGGCCGCGCGGCGCCGACGTCGTCGTCGTCGGTGCCGGCATCCACGGGTGCTCCACGGCGCTGTTTCTCGCGCGCCTCGGCGCCAGCGTGCTGGTGCTGGAGAAGGACCACTGCGCGCGTCATGCTTCGGGCGTGAACGCCGGTGGCGTGCGGCAGCTGATCCGCCACGCGGCCGAGATTCCGCTGTCGATTCTCTCGATGGGCCTATGGGAGCGCATCACCGAGCTGACCGGTGACGACTGCGGCTTCGAGAGCCATGGCCAGGTGCTGGTGGCCGAGTGCGACGAAGAGCTCGAGGCCATGCGCGAGCGCGTGGCCGACCTGCAGCGCTGCGGCTTCACGCACGAGGAGTTGGTCGACCGGCGGGAGCTGAAGGCGCTGGTGCCGGCGGTGGCCGACCACTGCCCGGGCGGCATCGTGTCGCGGCGCGACGGCGCGGCGATGCCGTTTCGCAGCACGCAGGCCATCTGTCGGGCGGCGCAGCGTGCCGGCGCGCGTCTTCTCGAAGGCGTGGCGGTCAACGGCCTGAAGCGGCAGGCCGACCGCTGGCTCGTGAGCACCAGCGCGGGCGAATTCAGCGCACCCGTGGTGGTGAACGCTGCCGGCGCCTGGGCCGACCGGCTGGCCGCCGCGGTGGGGGAGCCCGTGCCGCTGGAGCCCATCGCGCCGATGCTGATGATCACGAGCCGCGTGCCCGCGTTCATCCAGCCGGTGGTCATCCTGCGGTCGCGCAAACTGTCGTTCAAGCAATTCGCCAACGGCACCGTGATGATCGGTGGCGGCCACCTGGCCGCACTCGACCGCGACCGCAATCACACGCAGATCGACTGGCGCAAACTGCAGGAGAGCGCGCGGACGGTGTGGGAGTTGTTCCCGGTGATGCGCGGGGCCACCATCGTGCGCGCGTGGGCCGGCATCGAGGGGCGCCTGGTCGATGACCTGCCGGTGGTGGGCGCCAGCCGCACCGCGCCGGGCTTCTTCCACCAGTTCGGCTTCAGTGCCCACGGCTTCCAGCTGGGTCCGGGCACGGGGCAGGCGATGGCCGAGCTGATCACCACCGGCAGGAGCCCGGTGCCCATCGACGGTCTGGACGTCGGGCGTTTCGCGCGCGGCCGGCGCGCCCAGCCGCCCGTCTGACCGCCCTGGAGGCAGGGGGGCCAGCGCCAGGCGCAGGCCTGGCGGGCGGAGGTCGCCCGCGAACCGGGGCCCCATGTTTTCCCGTCGCGGGGGCTGCAGGCGGGCGGCTACCATCGCACGCGACACAACAACCGCTGCCGATGACCACCCCCGCCGACGAATACGCCATGCGGCTGGCCCTGGACCAGGCGCACAACGCCTGGCTGGTGGGCGAGGTGCCGGTGGGGGCGGTGATCGTGCGGCCGGCGCCCGCCGGCGAGGCGGGCGTGCAGGTGGTGGCCACAGGCTACAACCGGCCGATCACCACCCACGATCCGACAGCGCACGCCGAGATCGTGGCGCTGCGCCACGCCGCCACGCTGCTTGAGAACTACCGGCTGCCCGAGTGCGACATCTACGTGACGCTGGAGCCATGCGCAATGTGTGCGATGGCGCTGATGCACGCGCGCGTGCGCCGCGTGGTGTGGGGAGCGGCCGATCCGAAGACCGGTGCCGCCGGATCGGTGCTCAACCTGTTCTCCGAGGAGCGGCTGAATCACCACACGGCGGCGCAGGGTGGCGTGCTTGCCGAGGCCTGCGGCGACGTGCTGCGCAGCTTCTTCGCCGAGCGGCGCGCCGAGCAGCGTGCCGTGCAACGTGGCGAGAAGGGGGCAGCGGTGCCGCCCGGAAGCGACGCCGAGCTTGCCGTGGCCGACCCGTTCGCAGGTGCCGATACCGACAGCGGCGGGCCGATTCCGGTGCCCGAGGTGCTTGCCACCGAGGCCCCCGAGGCCCTGGCGGAAGACGCGACCGCGCCCATCCCCACCGGCGAAGCGGTGGAGCTGCCGCCGGGCGAGCCGGGCGCATGACCCCCGGCGTGCCGATGCAGCTCACCGTCTTCAGCCCCTCCGGCGCGGTGGCCGATGCGGGGGCGCTGCAGCTCGCGCTGCAACGCCTGCGCGCGCTGGGCTTCGATGCCCGGCGCGACCGCGCCGCGGCGGCGCGCCGCCAGCGCTTCGCGGGCAGCGACGAGCAGCGCCTGGCCGCCATCCACCGCGTGGCCGAGCAGGCGCCGTCCATCGCCATGGCCACGCGCGGCGGCTATGGGCTCACAAGGCTGCTCGATGCCATTGCGTGGAAGAAGCTCGCCCGCAGCGTGCAGCGCGGCACGCGCTGGGTGGGCCTGTCGGACTTCACGGCATTGCAGCTGGCGCTGCTGGCCCACACCGGTGCGCCGAGCTGGGCCGGGCCCTGCGCGATCGAAGGCTTCGGGCGCGACGCGGCTGCCGGCGGCATGGACGATGTCACCGCGGCATGCTTCGGCGAGGCCATGCGCGGCGAGCTGGAGGCGGTGGGCTTTCGCACCGAGGCGGGCTTCGACGGCCTCGAGGTCAAGGGGCTGCTGTGGGGCAGCAACCTGGCGATGCTGTGTTCATTGATCGGCACGCGGCACCTGCCGCGGCCGGCGCAGGTGAAGGGCGGCATCCTGTTCGTCGAGGACGTGAACGAACACCCGTATCGTGTCGAGCGCATGCTGCTGCAGCTGCTGCAGGCCGGCGTGCTGGGGGCGCAGAAGGCGGTGGTGCTGGGCAGCTTCGATGCCTGGACCCCTTCGCCCAACGACCGCGGCTACGGCCTGAAGGCGATGGTCAGGCATCTGCGCAGCGCGACCCGGGTTCCCATCCTCACCGGGCTGCCTTTCGGGCATGTGCCCACCAAGGTGACACTGCCCATCGGCCGGCGTGCCACGCTGGCGGTGCAGGGGCGCCAGGCGTTCATCGGCTGGTAGCGCGCCCCATGGTCCTGCGCCTGTGCACCCGCCGCGTTGCCCTGGCTTGCGCCTGGGTGCTGGCCGGGCTCGGGGGTGGCTGCGACAACAGCCCGTGGCCCGAAGGCGCGTTGCGCGAGAACACGCTGTACAACTCCTTCGACGAGCGCTCGCCGCGCTATCTGGACCCCACGGCGTCGTACAGCAACCCCGAGTCGGTCTATACGTACCAGATCTACGAGCCGCTGTACGCCTACCACTACCTGAAGCGGCCGTACGAACTGATCCCGAAGACGGCGGTGTCGGTGGTGACGCCGTACTACCTGGGCAAGGACGGCCAGCGCCTGCCTGAAGACGCGCCGGTGGCGCAGATCGCCGAGAGCGTGTACGACATCGCCATCAAGCCGGGCATCCAGTACGCGCCGCACCCGGCCTTTGCCAAGGACGAGCAAGGCCGCTACCGCTACCACCAGCTCACGCGCGAGCAGTTGGGCGCAAGACGCTCGCCGTGGGAGTTCGAGCACCGCGGCACGCGCGAGCTGACCGCGGAGGACTACGAGTACGCCTTCAAGCGCCATGCCACGCCGCGCATCGAGGCGCCCATCTACGCCGTGTTCGCCGAGTACCTGATCGGCCTGAAGGAGTACCGCAAGCTCGTCGCCGACGAGAACGCCAGGCTGCTGGCCGGCTTGCCTGCCGATGTGCGCGACAAGCCGTTCCTCGACTTCCGCCGCTGGCCGCTGGAAGGCGTGAAGGCCATCGACCGCCACACGCTGCGCATCCGCATCAAGGGCAAGTACCCGCAATGGAAGTACTGGCTGGCGATGACCTTCGCCGCGCCGCTGCCGTGGGAGGCCGATGCCTTCTATGCGCAGCCGGGCATGGCCGACGCGAGCCTGTCGTTGAACCAGTGGCCGGTGGGCACGGGCCCCTACATGATGACCGAGTACGTGCAGGACCGCCGCCACGTGATGGTGCGCAACCCGCACTTCCGCGGCGAGAAGTACCCGTGCGAAGGCACGGCCGAAGACAAGGCGGCCGGCCACCTGGCCGACTGCGGCAAGACCATGCCCTTCGTCGACAAGATCGTCTCGGTGATCGTCAAGGAGAAGGTGCCGCGCAAGGAGATGTTCAAGCAGGGCTATCTCGACGTGCCCGAGATCGAACGCCCCGAGTGGGGCGTGGACTTCCGCGTCGACGTCGACGACAGCGACCGCGTGAAGGAGTTGTACGAGGCGCGTGGCTTCCAGTTCCCGCAGACCGCCGACATCAACAACTGGTACATCGGCTTCAACTGGCTCGACCCCGTCGTCGGCAAGGGCGGCACGCCCGAGCAGCAGGCGAAGAACCGCAAGCTGCGCCAGGCGCTTTCCATCGCCATCGACTGGGAGGAGGGCTACGGGCGCATCTTCCGCGCCAAGGGCGGCGAGGCCGCGCACGGGCCGGTGCCGCCGGGCGTGTTCGGCTCGCGCGAAGGCGAGCCCGGGGGCCACAACCCCGTCACGCACGAAGTGGTGGGCGGCAAGGCGCAGCGTCGTTCCATCGAAGACGCCAGGCGGCTGCTGGCCGAAGCCGGCTACCCCGGTGGGCGTAACGCGAAGACCGGCCAGCCGCTGGTGCTGAACTACGACTTTCAGCGCGCGCTGACGCCGGAGTCGCGGGCCGAGAACGACTGGCTCGTCAAGCAGTTCGCCAAGATCGGTGTCCAGCTGGAGATCCGTGCCACCGACTACAACCAGTTCCAGGAGAAGGTGCTCAAGGGCAAGCACCAGATCTTCTGGTGGGGCTGGCTGGGTGACTACCCCGACGCGGAGAACTTCCTGTTCCTGCTGTACGGGCCCAACAGCAAGTCGCTGCACGAGGGCGAGAACGCCGCCAACTACGACAACCCGGAATACGACAAGCTGTACCGCCAGCTGCAGACGCTGGACGACGGGCCGCGCAAGCAGGAGGTCATCGACGCGATGGTGCGCATCGCGCGGGAAGACGCGCCCTGGGCCTGGGGCTACTGGCCCTACGTGGCCACGGCCAACCAGGCGTGGGTGCACAACGCCAAGCCGGGCATCCTGATCCGCGACATGGCCCGCTACTACCGGGTGGATGCCGCGCTGCGCGCGCAGCGCGTGGCCGAATGGAACCAGCCCGTGTGGTGGCCGCTCGTGCTGCTGGCCGCGGGCCTGGCGCTGCTGGTGGGTTGGGCGCGGCGCAGCTACGCGGCGCGCGAGCGTTCGACAGCGCGCAAGACCGGTGCCGAGCCGGCCCCGCCGCTGGCAGCGGCCAGCGCTGACTGAAGGCCCGGTGATGCTGAACTTCCTCCTGCGCCGCATCGGCTACGGCCTGCTCATCCTGCTGGGCGTCAACCTGCTGACCTTCTTCCTGTTCTTCACCGTCAACACGCCCGACGACATGGCGCGGCTGAACATCGGCGGCAAGCGCGTGACGCAGGAGCAGATCGACAAGTGGAAGGCCGAGCGCGGCTACGACAAGCCGCTGTACTGGAACGCCGCCCGGCAGGGCGCCGAGCGCGCCACCGACACCATCTTCTGGGAGCGCTCGGTGTCGCTGTTCGCGCTGGACTTCGGCCGCAGCGATGCGCGCCAGGCGGTGAACATCGGCCACGAGGTGAAGACGCGCATGTGGGTGAGCTTCCAGCTCGCGCTGCCGATCTTCGTGCTGCAGGTCATCGCCAGCACCGCGTTCGCCCTCCTGCTGGTGTTCTTCCGCCACACCCGCATCGACTTCTGGGGCGTGGTGCTGTGCGTGACGATGCTGTCGATCTCGGCGCTGTTCTACATCATCGTCGGCCAGTACTTCTTCTCCCGCGTGTTGAGGCTGGTGCCGATCAACGGCTACGCGCCGGGGCTCGACGCGCTGAAGTTCCTGGCGCTGCCGGTCGTGCTGTCGCTGCTGGCGCGGCTGGGCACCGAGGCGCGCCTGTACCGGGCGCTGTTCCTCGAGGAGATCGGCAAGGACTACGTGCGCACCGCGCGTGCCAAGGGCCTGGCCGAGCACGTGGTGCTGATGCGGCACGTGCTGCGCAACGCGCTCATCCCCATCATCACCAGTGCCGGTTCGTACCTGCCCTACGTGTTCCTCGGCAGCCTGGTGTTCGAGAGCTTCTTCGGCATCCCCGGCCTTGGCGCCTTCGTCATCGAGGCCATCAGTGGCCAGGACTTCGCGATCGTGCGCACGATGGTGTTCCTGAGCGCGTTGCTTTACATCGCCAGCCAGGCGTTGATCGACATCGTCTACACCTGGGTCGACCCGCGCGTGCGGCTGGCCTGAACGCCGCTGCGGCGGCACCTTCGAATCGTGGGCTTCAAATTCGTCATCCTGTGGACCGACGCGGCGCTGTGGGCGCTGGTCGCCGCGCTCGCGGGTTACGTGCTTCACGTGCGGCGCGACGCCGGCCTGCGCGCCTCGTGGCTGAAGGTGGCGCGCGACCCGGCCGCGGTGTCGGCCGGCCTCGTGCTGCTGCTGTTCGTGGGCGTGACGCTGATCGACAGCGTGCACTTCCGGCGGGCGCTGGCGCCATCGGCGGGCAGCGCGCAGGTGTTCCACGATACGCGCACCGAGTCGCTGCTTGATGTGCTGCTGGCACGGCAGATCGAAATGCGCGAGACCAGCTACTCGCGGCCGCTGGCCACGCACGGCCACACCAAGGAGGCACTGGAGATCGAAGGCCGCACGGGGCGCGACTTCCCGCGGCTCAAGCATGGCGGCGCGCACCTGAAAGACCCGGCGCGCGAGTGGGCAGGCGATGTCGCGGCCCGGGCGGCTCTGGGCGCCGCCGGCGGCGTGCTGGCGGTGGTGGTGGCCGCGCTGGCCGCCGCGGCGTGGCTCGGGCGCGGTGCCGGCGGCGGGCTCGCGCTGGCGCTGCGCGACATCGCCGGCGACCGCACCGCGTTCCCGGTGCGCGCGCTGCTGGCCATGCTGCTGGTGCTGGCCCTCGTCGCCGGGCCGACGGTGGCGCTGATGGGCCACTACCACGTGCTGGGCACCGACCGCACCGGCAACGACGTGCTCGTGTTGGCCCTGAAGAGCGTGCGCACCGCGTTCGTCATCGGCTCGCTGGCCACGCTGGCCACGCTGCCGTTTGCGCTGGGCTTCGGCGTGCTGGCCGGCTACTTCCGCGGCTGGGTGGACGAGGTCATCCAGTACCTCTACACCACGCTCAGCTCGGTGCCCAACGTGCTGCTGATCGCGGCCTGCATCCTGATGGTGCAGGTGTTCCTGGACAAGAACCCCGAACTGTTCGAAACCGGCGCCGAGCGCTCGGACCTCAAGATGTTCCTGCTGTGCGCGATCCTCGGCATCACCGGCTGGTCCACGCTGTGCCGGCTGATCCGCGGCGAGACGCTCAAGCTGCGCGAGCTGGAGTTCGTGCAGGCGGCCACCGCCTTCGGCGTGGGCCCGGCGCGCATCATGGTGCGGCACATCATGCCCAACGTCATGCACCTGGTGCTCATCACCACGGTGCTGGCCTTCTCCGACCTCATCCTCTACGAAGCGGTGCTCACCTACGTGGGCGTGGGCGTCGACCCGTCGATGACGAGCTTCGGCGGCATGAT
>JAEUPD010000252.1 GCA_016788525.1 Rubrivivax sp. | reverse complement strand
CGCCTTGGCGTCCAGCACGCGCGAGCGCGAGGGCCGCACGATCTCGGTTTCCACCACCTGGCCGGTGGCGTCGACGGTGACGTTCATCACCAGCTCGCCGTACAGCTTCTGCCCCTGGTAGGTGGGAAAGTCGCGCGTGCCACGCTCCTCGATGCGCCGGCGCAGCGCGTCGTAGTACAGCGCGTAGACCTCCTCGCGGGTGGCCGGGCTGATGTAGCGGCGCTTGGGGCGTGCGTTCTCTTCGTTCACGCGCTTTTCGATCTCGGCCAGCATGCGCAGCATCTGGCGGCGGCGCTCTTCCTGTTCGCGCTCGAGTTCGTTGCCCTGCTCGCGGCGCGGGTCGGGCGGCGGCAGCGCGGCGATTTCGCGGCGCAGCAGCGCCAGCAGCTGCTGTTGTTCGGACGCCAGCTGGTCGATGCGCCGCCGCGCGTCCTCGGTGGAGTCGCCCAGCGCCACCTGCGGCGCCATCGGCAGCGGCGAGGTGGCGCGGCCCCGGGCCGCTTCACCGCCGCCGGACAGGTTGGCCTGCGCGATGGCCTGGGCCTGCACCGGCTGCTCGCGCGAGCGCGCGTTGACGAGGATCACCTCCAGCGGCGAGTCGCGAAAGGCGCGCTCGAAGCGCTCGGGGTCGACGAAGCGCACCATCAGCAGCGCCGCGTGCACGGCCCCGGAGACCAGCAACGCCCACTGCAGCCCGCTCAAGTCACGCCACCAGGTGCGCAGCGGGGTGTCCGCGCGCATCGCGGCGACGGTCACGGCCCGTGCCTGCGCGCGCGCTTCGAGCTGCGGCTTCCTGGTCGTCGCGGCCGCAGCCGCGGGCGGTGACTCCGCAATCTGCGTTGGCTCGAAGTCGGGTGCCGGCCTGGCCACGGAACTGCCCTCTCGCGCGCGCCGTGCTCAGGGCTGCGGCGGCGCCACCGACGCGGCCGCTGCGTCGTCCGCCGCGCCGTCCCCGGCGGCAGCCTCGTCGATGGCCAGGTGCAGCGGGCCGGCCACCGCCTCGGCATCGTCCTCGTCCGCCTCGGCATCCGCCGGGGCCACCGCGGCGCCGGGTGCCGCATCCAGCGTCGCGGCCAGCGTGGCATGGAGATCCAGCGTCAGCAGGTCCATGCCGGCAATGCGCGCACGCACGCGCATGCCGCGCGGCAGCGTGTCGGTGCCAGGCAGCGCGAAGACCAGCGGCAGCGCCTCGGCGCGCGCCAGCCCGGGCTTGAGGATGCTGGCGTCCAGTTCGGTCACGTGGTTCTGCTGCAGCCAGCGCAATGTCCAGAAGCGCTCGATGCCGCTTTGGAAGTCGTGGTACGCGACGTACGCGGCGTCGAAGGCCGAGATCAGCGCGAACAGCGCAGCGTCCTTCGGCTTGAACGGTGCCACCAGCGCCGCGGTGCGGCCCTGGCGCGCCACGGCGATGATCTGCCACTGGTTGACGAGGTCGACCATGCGCCGAAGCGGCGAAGTGGCCCACGCGTACTGCGGCACGCCCATGCCGGCATGCGGCAGCGGCTTGGTACCCATGCGCACCTTGATGCCTGGTGCCAGGCTCGCCTGGCTGCGGTAGATGCCGGGTACGCCATGCTCGGCCAGCCACCCGCCCCAGGTGCTGTTGGCGAGGATCATCGCCTCGGCGACGATGAGGTCCAGCGGCGCGCCGCGCCGCCGCGGCGTGATGAGCACGCGCTCGTCGCCCGCGGGCTCGCCGGCCGTGTCGGCCCCTTCCGGGCGTTCGAGCCTGAAGGAATAGTCGGGCCGGTTGAACACCTCGGGCTTGCCGCGCACCACCTCGCGCCGGGCCTTCAGGGCCTTGGCGAAGCGGTGCGCGAAGGCCAGTTCCGCGGCGAACGGAAACGGCGCCGAGGCAGGCGCGAGCCGGCCCTCTCCCACCTCCTGCAGGACCTCCTCGCTCACCACCGCGTCCAGCCGGTCGTGGCGCAGGTTGGCGACGATCGGCACGCGTTCCAGCTTCGTTTCGGTGGCGCGCACTTCGAGCGAGGCCTCGTCGATGGTGGCGTACAGGCTCACCGCCGGGCAGTCGCGGCCCTCGGTCAGCGTGTACGCCTGCACCACCTCGTCGGGCAGCATCGTGATCTTCCAGCCCGGCATGTACACGGTGGACAGCCGCTCGCGCGCCACCTTGTCCAGCGCCGATTCGGGCGCGATCGCCAGGCCCGGTGCGGCGATGTGGACGCCGAAGGTGACGGTGCCGCTGCCCAGGCCGCGCACCGACAGCGCATCGTCGATCTCGGTCGTGGCCGAGTCGTCGATCGAGAAGCCCTGCACCGCGGCCAGCGGCAGTTCGTCCTTGATGCGCGGTGCTTCCAGCTTCGGCGGGAAGGCCGTGCCCTTGGGGAACACCTCGAACAGGAACCGCCGCCAGTGGAACTGGTAGGGGCTGGAGATGGCGCCGGCACCTTTCAGCAGATCGAGCGGTGCGCGGTGCGTCCGCCTGGCAGCCTCGACCACCGCGCGGTACTCGGCCGCATTCTTGTCGGGCTTGAACAGGATCCTGTACAGCTGCTCGCGAACCGCATCGGGGCAGCGCCCCTGGGCAATCTCCGCGGCCCAGGCCTCGATCTGCTCGGCCAGCCGTCTCTTGCGCTCGATGCCGGCCAGTGCCGCCTTCACCGTCTCCTGCGGGGCCTTCTTGAACTGGCCCTTGCCCACGCGGCGGAAGTAGTGCGGTGCCTCGAACAGCCTGAGCAGTGCCGCCACCTGCTTCTCGGGCCCGGCCGCGGGCTCGAAGTAGTCGCGCGCCAGGTCGGCGAAGCCGAATTCCTCGTCGGGCGCGAACTCCCACGCCAGGTCGAGGTCGATCTCGCCGGACAGCGCCATCGCGCGCGCCATCAGCTCGGCGGGTGCGGGTTGGTCGAAGCGCAGCAGCACATGCGCGGCCTTGACCTTGACGCGCTTGCCCGATTCCAGCTCCACCTGCACCGAGGTGTCGGCATCGGACAGCACGCGTCCGGCATGGAAGCGACCGGCATCGTCGAAGAGGGCGTACACGCGGCGGATTGTCGCCTGCGGCGCCGGGCGGCCCTGGGCCGGCGGCGCGCCGGCCACGACCTCGATCACGGGATGGCGGGGCCCGCGAGGTCGTCGTTGCCGGCCAGTTGCAGGAAACGCAGCACCGCCGGCAGGTGGTCGGCGAAGTCCGACACCCCATGGTCGCTGCCTTCGAGCAGCCGGCCCTGTGCGCCAGGATAGCGCGCGCTCATCTCGCGCCAACTCAGCAGCTCGTCGCCCTTGGCGATGAGGGCGAAGTAGCGCGCCGGCTGCGTGACCGGCCCTGGCACCAGCGCGCGCAACTCGTCGATGAACTCGCGGCGGAACTCGAAGCGCTGGCCGGGGTCGTGGAAAGCGGTCTGCTCGCCGACGAAGCCGGCAAGGTCGCGCGCCGGCTGCACCGCGGGGTTGATGACCACCGCGCGGCAGCCCCAGCGCTCGGCCAGCACGGTGGCATAGAAGCCGCCCAGTGAACTTCCGAGCACCGCCATGGTCGCGCGCGGCCAGCCGTCCGTGCTGCGCTCGGCCAGCGCGATGGCCGAGCGCGGTGAAGGTGGCAGCTGCGGGCACCACCAGGTGATGTCAGGGCGGTGCTCGGCCAGCCAGGCGGCCAGCATCTTCGCCTTGAAGGAGTGCGGCGAGGACCGAAAGCCGTGCAGGTAGAGCAGGTGGGTCACGGCCATCGTGGCGCGAAGTCTATGCGGGCACTTCCGGATTCGAATGTCGGGCCGGTCGCTGGGTCGCCGGCCAGGCCGCCCGCCGGGGCCGCCGCTGGCCGTACTTACCCGAGGGACGCCGTCGCCCGGTGGGGCGGCTGGCTAACATCGGTGTGCACGTCTGCGCCCACCACCAACACCGCCAGGAGAACGCCCATGCCCGCCCTTCGCCTCACCCGCCGCAACCTGATGCTGGCCAGCGCCGCCGCGCTGGCCGCCACGCTGGCCAACCTGGCCCGCGCGCAGGGCGCCAAGGTCAAGGTCGCCGCGATCTACACCGTGCCCTTCGAGCAGCAGTGGGTCAGCCGCATCCACAAGGCGCTGAAGGCAGCCGAAGCCCGCGGAGACATCGAATACAAGGCCAGCGAGAACGTGGCCAACGCCGACTACGAGCGCGTGATGCGCGAGTACGCTACCGGCGGCAACCAGTTCATCGTCGGCGAGAGCTTCGCGGTGGAGGCCGCGGCGCGCAAGGTGGCCAAGGACTTCCCGAAGGTGATGTTCCTGATGGGCAGCAGTGGCAAGCCGCAGGCGCCCAACTTCGCCGTCTTCGACAACTACATCCAGGACCCGGCCTACCTCACCGGCATGATTGCCGGCGGCATCACCAAGAGCAACAAGATCGGCATGGTCGGGGGCTTTCCGATTCCGGAGGTGAACCGCCTGATGCACGCCTTCATGGCCGGTGCGCGCGAGGTGAATCCGAAGGTGCAGTTCATGGTCACCTTCATCAACAGCTGGTTCGACCCGCCCAAGGCCAAGGAGGCCGCCTTCGCGCAGATCGACAAGGGCGCCGACGTGATGTACGCCGAGCGCTTTGGCGTGAGTGATGCCGCCAAGGAGCGCAAGGTGCTGGCCATCGGCAACGTCATCAACACGCAGGACAAGTACCCCGACACGGTGGTCGCCTCGGCGCTGTGGCACATGGAGCCCACCATCGACCGCGCGCTGGGCCTGGTGAAGGGCGGCAAGTTCACCGCCGAGGACTACGGCCAATACTCAATGATGAAGCACAAGGGCAGCGAGCTGGCGCCGCTGGGCACCTTCGAGGCCAAGCTGCCCAAGGAGCTGGTGGCCAGGGTGCGCGCCAAGGAGAAGGCCATCCTGGGCGGCCAGTTCGTGGTGAAGGTCGACGACACGCAGCCGAAGTCTTCGGTCTGAACTTGCTCTGACGCTTGCCGGGTTCGAAAGGTAGGCGGGGCGTTTCGCGGTTTGCGGCGGGATCGTGCCGATGGGGTGCCCAGCTCCGTTCATGTCCTTTTTCGAGTGCCCAGCTGCGCTGGTCACTCGAATGCACCCTTTACTTCACTGCGCTGGGCACCCCATCGGCCCGATCCGGCAACCGCTGCGGCGTACGCGCCCTCGAAGTCCGCCCCGGGGGCCCGCCCCGGCCGCCGGGTGGTCGCCATAGCGAAGTAAAGGATGCATTCGAGTGACCAGCGCAGCTGGGCACTCGAAAAAGGACATGAGCGACGGCGACCACCCGGCGGCCTGGGCGCGCCACCACCGTCGAATCGCCAAGTACCCGATCGGAATCAACTCGCCCACCAGCAAGGCTGGCCACAAGGCCCCCACGTGAGCGAACCCGTCCTGCGCCTTCTCAACATCACCAAGCGCTTCGGCGCCCTGGTGGCCAACGACGGCATCTCGCTCGACCTGGCGCGCGGCGAGGTGCTGGCGCTGCTGGGCGAAAACGGCGCGGGCAAGTCGACGCTGGTGTCGATCCTCTTCGGCCACTACGAGGCCGACGAAGGCACGATCGAGGTGTTTGGCCGGCCGCTGCCGCCCGGCCAGCCGAAGGCCGCGCTGGCCGCCGGCATCGGCATGGTGCACCAGCACTTCACGCTGGCCGACAACCTCTCGGTGCTGGACAACGTGATGCTCGGCACCGAGCCGCTGTGGCGGCCATGGTCGCGGCGCGAGTCGGCGCGGCGCCACCTGCTGGCCCAGGCGCGCCGTTTCGGGCTGGAGGTGCAGCCTGAGGCGCGCGTGGCCGATCTCTCGGTAGGCGCGCGCCAGCGCGTGGAGATCCTCAAGGCGCTGGTGCGTGGCGCGCGCATCCTCATCCTCGACGAACCCACCGCGGTGCTCACGCCGCAGGAAAGCGAGACGCTGTTCGCCACACTCGGCCAGATGGTGGCCGAAGGCCTGTCGATCATCTTCATCAGCCACAAGCTGGCGGAAGTGCAGCGCGTGTCGCACCGCATCGCGGTGCTGCGCGGCGGGCGGCTGGTGGCCGAGACGCGGGCTGCCGAAGTGACGCCGGCCCAGCTGGCAACATGGATGGTCGGCCGCGAAGTGACAACCCCGGTGCGCG
>JAEUPD010000227.1 GCA_016788525.1 Rubrivivax sp. | reverse complement strand
AGCCATCGAAGAACTCTGGCATCGATAGCCCCCGTTGGTACTGCACCTTGTTCTGCGCCATAAACGACCTCCTGTTCGGATGGCCTTCATCGTCGCCGCCGAGTGGCTCACAGAGCGAGCCACTCCCTGGGTGGGCTGAATGATCTTCCTGATCAGGACCGGTCATGCCGGTCGAGTATGCCCCAATCTGGTGCGCTCGAACGACTCAGGCTCGCCCTGTTCTGGGCTGCCTAGCGCACCACTTCAGGGCCGAGTTTGACGCCGAGCCCCTGCAGGCCGGCGCGCAACGCCTCGAAGGCGGGCAGCGGATCGTGCGCCGCCTTGACCCCCAGCTCGATGTGCCGGCCCCACTGGGGGTGGTCGACGCTGGGCAGGCTGAACACCTTCACGCCGGCAAAGCGCGCCTCGATGTCCTCCATCAGCGGCGTCAGCGTGGCCTCCATCGAGCCGAAGACGATGACCGAGCGCTCGATGCATCGCGCGCCGCCGTGCAGGTGCGCATAGCGCTGGTCGAGCACCCATTCGATCATCGGCCAGGCCATCACCGGAAAGCCCGGCACGAAATGCACGGGCCCGACGCTGAAGCCGGCGATCTTGTTGTACGGGTTGGGGATGATCTCGGCGCCCGCCGGGAACAGGCCCATGTTCAGCCGGTGCACGTTGTCGGGCCGATCGGGCTCGAACGGCTGGCCCTGTTCGCGCGCCACATCGGCCATGCGCTCGAGGATCAGCGCCTGGGCCTGCGGATGCAGCACGAGTTCGCGGCCGAGCGCTGCGGCCGCGGCCTGCCGCGTGTGGTCATCGGGGGTGGCGCCGATGCCCCCGGTGCACAAGACCAGCTCGCCGCCGGCGAAGGCCTCGCGCAGCGCGGCGGCGATGCGCTGGCGTTCGTCGCCGACGTACCGCGCCCAGGCCAGCGCCAGGCCGCGCGCGGCGAGCAGCTCGATCACCTTGCGCAGGTGCTTGTCTTCGCGCTTGCCGGAGAGGATCTCGTCGCCGACGATGATGAGGCCGATGTTCATGGCCCACCTCGCTGCCCAACCGGTACCACCGCCGCGGCGGCCGGCGCGTGCGCCACCACGGCGCGGTGCTGTTCCAGCTCGGCCAGCAGGTAGTGTGCGAACCACAGCGCCGCAAACGCGAAGACGAGCGCGTACAGCCACACCGAGGCGATGAGGAAGAACGGCGCCAGGATCAGCGCTGCGGTGCCCAGCGCCCAGATGAACGTGGGCAACGCCCCGAGCGCGCCACAGGCCACGCCCATCCACAGCAGCGGCCAGCGCCGCTCGTGCATCAGCTGGCGCCGCTCCTCGGCACTGGCGTGGTCGGCCAGCACGTCGAAGGCCATCACGCGATAGGTCAGCCAGCCCCAGACCAGCGGCGGCAGCAGCAGCGCCAGCGGCGGGATCAGCCACAGCGGCACGCTGGCTGCAATGGCCACCAGCGCCGCCGCGGCGCAGACAAGCGACCAGCCCAGCCCCTGCCACCACCGGGCACCGCGCCGCCTTGCCAGCGCCGGGAAGCGCCGCCTCGCCACCAGCGCCACCACGGTGGGCGCCATCAGCACGCCCACCAGCAGCAGCGTGCCCACCACCACCAGCGGCAGGACGAACGCCACCACGACGATGGGCGCCAGCACCGCACGCAGGCCGCTGGCCCCCACCGAGTCGAGCCATTGCATCGCGGCGTTGGAGAGGTCGAAACGCTGCATCGCTTCGCGCACGGCGTCGACCGCGGCCTCCCAGCCGAGCCAGCCGGCCACGCCCAGCACCCCGCCCATCACCACCAGGGGCGCCAGCGTCAACACCAGCACCCGCGGATGGAACAGGTCCGCGAGCGCGCGCCACAGGGCATCGAACATTCGTCGGTCCGCCTCGGTCGGTCTGGCTAGGTTCGCGCCGGCCGTACTGCGCTGCGCAGGCTGCCCAGCAAGCGCACCACACCCAGCCCCTGCTGCGCCCAGAAACCGCGCCCGTATTCGCGGCCCCCATGCTCGGGCAGCTGGTCGCGGATGCCGGTGGGCCCGGGCTCGTCGTGCCAGCGCGCGGTGCCAAACAGCGCGTCCCACACCGGGAACAGCACCGCGAAGTTGTGCCCGCCCAGGCTGCCGGGCCCTGCCGACTCGTGGCCCACGCCGATGCCGTGGTGCACGCGGTGGAAGCGGGGGCTGACCAGCAGCCGTTCGCCGATGGGGCCGAAGGCCAGCCGCACGTTGGCGTGCGACAGGCTTTCCACCAGCTGCGCCAACGCCACCACGGCGATGAACTGCCCCGGCGCGATGCCCACCGCCAGCGCCACCAGCACGAACGCGCTGTCGCGCAGAACGTCGTCCAGCAGGTGGTTGCGGTTGTCGCTCCACATCGTCATCTGGCGCTGGCTGTGATGCAGCGCGTGCAGCTGCCACCACCAGTCGAAGCGGTGCTGTGCGCGGTGCAGCCCGTAGTCGATGAAGTCGAACAGCACCAGGTAGATGACGAAGCTGACCAGCGCGATGTCGGTCACGCCCGGCCACAGCCCATCGAGCGACCAGGTCGGCAGGCCGGCCAGGCGCAGCTCGCCGACCAGCGCATCCCACAGCGGGTCGAGCGTGAAGAACAGCGCCAGCCGGAACAGGCCCAGTCGGTGCACGAGGGTGTAGACGATGTCGGTGCGCACCGCGGCGCGGTCGGTCACCGGCTCGGCCGGCCGCCAGTGCTCCAGCGCGCGGATGAGCGTGAGCATCACGCCGATCTGCAGCAGGCCCACCAGCAGCCAGCCCGTGGCGCGAAACCCCTGCTCCAGCAGCCCGGCCAGGCCCCCGGCGAACATCAGCGGCTGCACCACGGCCTCGAACAGCCACTGCTGCGCGCCGTCAAACCAGGCGATCGGGTCCATCGGGTCCGTGCTCGAGAACGACGCGGCGGCGCCGGCTACTTCGCGCTGCGCGCTGCCGCGCCGAAGCGCGGGTGCTCACGCAGCGTGGCGAAACACAGTCCGCGCTGTTTCAGGCCGACGATCAGCGGCTCCAGCACCGCCGGCGCCCAGGGGTCTTTGCGCGCCCAGATGCCCAGATGTGCCAGCAACACGTCGCCAGGGCGGATATCGCGCAGCGCCTGCTTCAGCAAGGCGTCGTTGGGGAAACGGTCGCTGGGCAGCTCGTCGCCGAGAAAGCCCGCCGGCGCCCAGCCGACATGCGTCCAGCCACAGGCTGCGGCGGCCTCCAGCAGAGCGTGCGAGGTCTTGCCTCCCGGGGCGCGGAAGATGGCGCCCATCTTCCTGCCGGTCATCGACTCGAACCGCCGGGCCGGGCGGTCGAGCTCGCGGCAGTATCCGGCCGCATCCAGCGTGCGTGGCTTGTGGGCCACCGGCCCCGCGGTGGGCCGGATGCGGAAGGCCGCGCCGCCGTCGGCCGCGCGCTCGTCACCGCGCCACACGTCGTGGTCCCAGGTGTGCGAGCCGAACGCGTGGCCTTCGTCGGCGCGCGCCTTCCACCACGCGGCCCAGCGCTCGTCGAGACTGCCGTCGCCGGCCACCGTGCGCTCGTTGGCCAGAAAGAAGGTGGCCTTCACCTGCTGGCGGTTCAACACCTCGGCGATCAGCGGTGCCACGCCCATGTGGCCGGTGTCGAAAGTGAGATACACCGGCTGGGAGCAAGACGGCGCCGTGGCAGCGGCCGCCCCCGGCGAGGTGGCGCCCGCGGGCACCGCCACGAACAGGCTCAGCAAGCTCAGCAGTCCCGGCAGCCCCGACCACCTCGCCGCCACGCCCGCGACGGCGCAGCCGAGCCGACGCCGCCCCCCGGCGTGGCGACCTGCCCCCGCCTCACTGCCTGGGCGCATGGTCCAGCGTCCACACCCCATGCGGCGAGCGGCCGACCTCGATCTGCCGCACGACCTCACGCCGCTCGACATCGACCACCGTCAGCTTGCGCGCCCAGCGCGAGCTCACCAGCAGCGTGCGCCCGTCGGCCATCAGCTCCATGCAGTCGGGGCCGCCGGGGCCCGGCAGTTCGGCCACCACGGCCAGCGCCTGCATGTCGATGAGACTGATCGTATTGGCCACGCGGTTGCTCACGAACACATGGCGCCGGTCGCCGCGCGCGCGGAAGGCATGCGCGCCTTCGCCGGTGGCGATGCGCTTGACCAGCCTCGGCGGCGCCGCGGCCACGTCCCAGGCCTCGACGAAGCGCTCGCCGGTCAGGCCCACCAGCAGCGTGCGGTCGTCCGGGCCGAGGAAGATGTCGGCCGGCGTCTTGCCCACCCTTGCCGTCCAGCGCGGCCGCTGCGTGGCCAGCTCGATCGCCATCAGCTCGTCGCTGTCCTGCAGTGACACGTAGACCACCGTGCTCTTGCTGTCGATCGCCAGGTGGCTGGGCACCTTGGCCGCCGGCAAGCGCCTGGCCAGCGCCAGCGGCGGCTCGGCCGCCGGCTCCCAGCGGTAGATGTCGACATGGTTCAGCCGGTTGGCGGCCACCACGAACCACTTCATGTCCGGGCTGAAGCGCAGATGGTACGGGTCGGCGATGTTGCGCAGCGTGCGCTGCACGTCGCCGGTGGTGGGGTCGACGAAGGTCAGCGTGTTGCCCGCGGCGTTGGCGACGATGACGCTCTTCTCGTCGGGCGTGAGGTACAGGTGGTGCGGCTCCTTGCCGGTGGGCACGCGCTTGACGACCTTCCAGCTCGCCGGGTCGATGATGCTGACGTCGGCATCGAGCGAGTTCAGCACGAAGATCGGACGGCTGGGCTTCGAACCTGGGGTGGCGGCGGCCACCGGCGAAGCCGATGTGGCCGACGACCCCGGCACCACCGCCGGCACGGCCGCGGTGTTGGCCCGGCCCTCGCGGGCGCCGAGGGCCGCCGCGGCACCGGCCAGCGCGGCCAGCGCCCAGCGGCGCGGCAGGTGCGGCAGCGGTGGTGTCACTCGTCGTCCCCGCCCAGGATGCCGCCCAGCACGCCGCCGGCCGGGATCAGGCCGCCCAGCCCCGCCTCCTCGCGCCGCCCGCCACCGCCCTGCGGTGCCGCGGCAAACACGCGCGAGGCCAGGCGCGAGAAGGGCAGGCTCTGCAGCCACACCGTGCCAGGCCCCGTGAGCCTGGCGAAGAACAGGCCCTCGCCACCGAAGAGGGCCGTCTTGATCTTGCCCACGTACTGGATCTCGAAGTTCGTCTCCTGCGTGTAGGCGACGACGCAGCCGGTATCCACCAGCAGCGTCTGCCCGGGCTGCAGCTGGCGCTTGGCGATGCTGCCGCCGGCATGCACGAAGGCCAGGCCGTCGCCATCGAGCCGCTGCATGATGAAGCCCTCGCCGCCGAAGAAGCCCACCGACAGCTTGCGCTGGAACGCGATGCCCAGCGCCACGCCGCGCGCGGCGCAGAGGAACGCGTCGCGCTGGCAGATGAGCGTGCCGCCCAGCTGCTTCAGGTCCATCGCCAGGATCTTGCCGGGGTACGGCGCCGCGAAGGCCACGCGCTGCTTAGCACTGGCCTGGTTGGTGTAGACGGTCGTGAACAGCGACTCGCCGGTGACCAGCCGCTTGCCCGCGCCCAGCAGCTTGCCGAAGAACCCGCCGCCCTGGCTGGCGCTGCCGTCGCCGAACACGGTGTCCATGCCGATGCCGGCGTCCATGAACATCAAGCTGCCCGCCTCGCCGATGGCCGCCTCGCCGGGGTCGAGCTCGACCTCGACGTACTGCATCTCGGCGCCCTTGATCTCGTAGTCCACCACGTCCATGGCCATCGGTCGCAGCCCTTTGCTGCCGCGGCGGCAGCCTGTCGTTCATGAAGGAAGGGATGGTACCCAAGCCCATCGACGCACCCCGGGGCGGCCGGGCGGGCGCACCCCCTGGTCGGCGCACCCGCTCAGCGGCGCGCCCGCCGGACGGCGGATCTTCTCGAAGGCGCGTACCCCCGGACCGCGCGGCCTGCACTCTAGGGAGCGGGTAGCAATGCGTTGCAATGGCTAACGCCATGTGCCCACGGGTGCCGCGGCGGCTTTGAACAATTGCGCTCCATGATCGCTGCCACGGCCGACGCCCCCGCCACGCTGCTGCAGGTGGCGGCGGCGGCGCATGGCGTGGCCGCCGCGTCACTCACCGGGTTCGGCCTGCGCCACGCCCGCCAGCGCGGCTGGCGCTGGTGGCTGGCAGCGGCCTGGCTGGCCGCGCTCGGGGTGATGCTGGCCGCGCTGTCGGGCCACGTGCTGGCGCGCATCCTCGCCGAGGCGCTGTTGCTGCAATGGCCGCTCACGCTGCTGATCGGGCTCAGGCGTTTCCATGCCCGCGACGCCCTGCCGCTGCACGCCAGCATCGACTTCGCCTTCATCCTGGCGGCCGTGCCGGTGCTGGCCGTCACCTTCGTCGCGGCGCGCGACTTGGCGCCGTGGGCGGGGGCTGCCGCCGGCTCGCTGTCGCTGCTGTACGCGGCGCTGGTGGCGCTGCGCACGCCGGCCGGCCATGCCTCGCCGCCGCTGCTGGCGCTGGCCGCCGCCCAGTGCCTGCTGGCCTTTGCGCCGCTGGCCGTGCTGCCGGCCGGTGCCGGCTGGGCGGCCGGCGCCACCAGCCCCGCCGCCGACCCACTGGCCCTGCGCGCCGTGTCCAGTGCGCTGGGCATCACGGTGGCCGCGTTCGTGCTGCTCACGCTGGTGGGCCAGCGCACCGAGCAGCAGTTGCGGGCCTCACGCCAGCGCCTGCGCACGCTGGCCAACATGGACGCGCTGACGCAGGTGCCCAACCGGCGCCACTTCCACGAACTGGCCGGCGAGGCGCTGGGACGCGACGCCGGCAAGAGCGTGCTGCTGATGTTCGATGTCGACCACTTCAAGGGCATCAACGACACCCTCGGCCACGCCGCCGGCGACCGCGCACTGACGCTGGTGTCCACCAGCATGATCGAGCACCTGCGCGAACGCGACGTACCCGGTCGGCTGGGCGGCGACGAATTCGCGCTGCTGCTGCGCCAGGCCGACCTGCGCGCCGGCGTCGGCGTGGCCGAACGCATCGTGCTGGCCGTGCAACGCCGCGCCGCCGAACACCGCCTGCCGCAGCTCACGCTGAGCTTCGGCCTGGTGCAGGTGCTGCCCCACGAGCGCCTGGACGAGGCGCTGCGCCGCGCCGACCAGGCGCTCTTCGAGGCCAAGCGCCAGGGCCGCAGCTGCGCCGTCACGGCCGAAGGCGACGAGGCACACCCGGTGTTCAGCGAGAGCCAGCGGCTGGGGCTGGCCGCGGCCTGATTCGCCGCACGGCCGCGGCTTGCGGCAGCGGCGCTCGACACCGTCGTTCGATAATCGCGCCGCCCTCCCCCGCCGGCCCGTGCGCCGCGGGGCACCGGGTCGCGCGGAATGCCCAGTTCCCCCTCGCAGTTTGTCTACGCCGCCTTGGCCGTTGCCACGGGCGCCATGCTGGGCGCCTGGCTGCGCTGGGGGCTGGCGGTGTGGCTGAACGGCCAGTTCCCGTCGCTGCCGCCGGGCACGTTGGTGGCCAACCTGGCGGGCGGTTACCTCATCGGGCTGGCTGTCGCGATATTCGCCGCCAACCCCGCCTGGCCGGTCGAGTGGCGGCTCTTTCTCGTCACCGGCTTTCTGGGTGCGCTGACCACCTTCTCCACATTCTCGGCCGAGGTCGTGGGCCTGCTGCAGCAGGGGCGCCTGGGCTGGGCGCTGGCCACCGTCAGCACGCATGTGCTCGGCTCGCTGGCCATGACGCTGGCCGGCATCGCCACGCCAGCGCTGCTCAGGCGCTGACACCCCGCGGCCCGGCCCGGGGGCGCTCCTAGAATGCGCCGCCCTCGAATGCCCCGGAGCGAGCCCATGACCCCCGAAGAAATCCTCCAGCAGCACGGCCCGCGCGAGGCGATGGAGTACGACGTCGTGGTCGTCGGCGCCGGCCCCGCCGGCCTGGCCACGGCGATCCGCCTGAAGCAGATCGACGCCGGCATCAACGTCGTCGTCATCGAGAAGGGCAGCGAGCCGGGCGCGCACATCCTTTCCGGCGCGGTGATGGACCCGCGCTCGATCACCGAGCTCTTTCCCGACTGGAAGGAGCGCGGCGCGCCGCTGAACCAGCCGGTCACCGGCGACGACGTGCTGTTCCTGCGCGAACGCGACGCCGTGCGCACGCCCGACTTCCTCGTGCCGCAGGCCCTGCACAACGAGGGCAACTACGTCATCAGCCTGAGCAACGTGGTGAAGTGGCTGGGCCAGCAGGCCGAGGCGCTGGGCGTGGAGATCTTTCCCGGCTTCACCGCCGCCGAGGTGCTGTACACCGATGCCGGCCAGGTGCGCGGCGTGGCCACCGGGAACATGGGCATCGGCAAGGACGGCCAGCCGCACGGGGGTTTCCAGCTCGGCATGGAGCTCACCGCCAAGTACACCGTGTTCGCCGAGGGCGCGCGCGGGCACCTGGGCAAGCAGGTGATCGCCCGGTACGACCTGCTCGCCGGCCGCGATGCGCAGAGCTTCTCCATCGGCATCAAGGAACTGTGGGAGGTGCCGCCCGAGAAGGCACAGCCCGGGCGCGTGGTGCACACCGCCGGCTGGCCGATGGACGAACACACCTTCGGCGGCGGCTTCCTCTACCACCTCGAGGGAAACAAGGTCACGCTCGGCCTGGTCGTCGGCCTGGACTACCAGAACCCCTGGCTCAGCCCGTTCGAGGAGATGCAGCGCTGGAAGACGCACCCCGCCATTCGCGCCCACATCGAAGGCGGCAAGCGCATCGGCTATGGCGCGCGCGCCATCAACAACGGCAGCCCGCAGAGCCTGCCCAAGCTGGTGTTTCCCGGCGGGCTGCTCGTCGGCTGCGACGCCGGCACGATGAACGCCGCGCGCATCAAGGGCAGCCACGCCGCCATGAAGAGCGGCATGCTGGCCGCCGAGGCGCTGGGGGCGGCGTTGAAGGCCGGCCGCGCGGCCGACGAGCTCGAGAGCTATCCCGTGGCGTTCCAGCAGAGCTGGCTGTACGAAGAACTGCACGCCCAGCGCAACTTCAAGCACTGGTTCAAGCAGGGCAACACGATCGGCGCGCTGATGACCGGTGTCGAGCAGTGGTTGCTGCCGCGCCTGGGCTTCAAGAGCCCGCCGTGGACCCTGCACCGCAACACGCCCGACCACGCCCGCTTGCACGCGGCCGGCCAGATGGAGCCGATCGCCTACCCCAAGCCCGATGGCAAGCTCACCTTCGACCGCCTGAGCTCGGTGTTCCTCAGCAGCACCAACCACGAGGAGAACCAGCCCGCGCACCTGACGCTGAAGGATGCGGCGGTGCCGGTGGCCGTGAACCTCGCACGTTATGCCGGGCCGGAAGGCCGCTACTGCCCGGCCGGCGTCTACGAGTTCGTCGAGAAGGACGGCGCCGACCAGCTGGTCATCAACGCGCAGAACTGCGTGCACTGCAAGACCTGCGACATCAAGGACCCGACGCAGAACATCGTGTGGGTCACGCCCGAAGGCGGCGGCGGGCCGAACTATGCCGGCATGTGACCCGTGGCCGCGTCCGCGCGGCGGGCACTGCGCCACAGCCCGGCCGCGGCCGCGATGGCGGCAGCCGGCAGCAGCCCCTGCGGCGAGCCCATGGTGGCCAGCGTGGCGGCGCTGAACGCCAGGCACGCCAGCGCCAGCCACCAGGCCGCGAGCCAGCTCGCGCGCGCAAGGAGGCGCGCGCCGCCCGCAGGCCGCGCCACCAGCAAAGCGGCCAACACCGCCGCGAGCGTGGGGTCGGGCGCGAGGCCGACGACCTCGGCCGCCAGCCACCCGCCCCCGGCCCACCACGAAGCGGCCGGCCACGCGAGGGCCGCTGCAAGCAACAGCACCGCGGCGCCCCGTCGCACGAGGGTCGTCGGCGCGGACCCGGCAGCTCCGGCCGGTGCCATGGTCGTCGAAGCCGCCAACACCATCAGTGCCAATGCCACCGCCGCCAGGGCGGCGGCCAGCCCTTCGGCAGCCCAGTTGACCGGCGCATACAACGTGCACACGAAGGTCCACGCGACAAACCCCACCGCCGCGGCCAGGACCAGCACTGCGGTGCGCGAAAGGCCCGGTGGCAGCCGCCCGCACCCGCGCAGCAGCGCCGCGCTGCCCGCCGCTGCGCACAGCAGTGCCGACACCTGCAGCGGCCACCAGGCCTCGTTGTGCAGCTCGAACAGCCGCCAGTACGTGCGCGGCGCGAACATCAGGAAGTCGCCTGGCCGGTAGCTCAGCCAGTCGGCGGCCCACTCGCTCATCGCCGCCTCAGCGCTGCGGCGACGCGGCGCCTTCGGGGCAGCCCCTCGGGGCATCGACGGCGCCTGCCGCGCGCACCGTCCACGCGGACCACCCCGCACCCGCGGCAGGCCCGGCCGCCGCTCACAGGCGCGCCGCCACGTCGGCGGCGATGCGCGAGCGCAGCGCCGCGTCGGGCATCGGCCCGCGCGCCGCGCCCAGGTTCTGCACCACGGGCGCCACCTGGCTCGTGGCCGGTATCGCGCAGGTCACCGCCGGATGCGAGACGATGAACTTCAACACCGCCTGCGCCCAGCCGTCGCAACCGAGCTCGGCCGCCCAGCCCGGCACCTTGTGCCGCGCCAGCGATTGCAGCAGCGCGCCTTCACGGAACGGCCGGTTGGCGATGACCGCAATGCGCCTTTCCAGCGCCAGCGGCAGCAGGCGCTGCTCGGCTTCGCGGTCGGCGGGGTTGTAGGTCAGCTGAACGAAATCGATCGGCTGCGCGCGCATCACGCGCTCGATCTCGCCGTGCCGCCGGCCCTCGCTGGTGGTGATGCCCACGTAGCGCAGGCGTCCTTCGGCCTTCATCTGCAACAGCCGCGGCAGGTGCCCTTCCCAGCCAAGCAGGTTGTGCACCTGCATCAGGTCGAAGCGCTGCACGCCCCAGTGCGCGCGCGACGCCTCGATCTGCGCCGCGCCGCGGGCCGCCTCGCCGACCCACACCTTCTCGGCCGAAAACAGCGCCGCCGGCGAGCCCAGCCGCGCCAGCGCATGGCCGATCGTCGGCTGCGAGCTGCCGTACATGGGTGAGCTGTCGATCAGCCGCCCGCCGTGCGCGAAGAACGCCCGCACGACCTGTGCGCAGGCGTCGCGGGCCCGCGCGTCGACGCCGACGTTGAAGGTGATCCAGGTGCCCAGGCCGACGACGGGCAGCAACTCCCCGGTGCCAGGCACCGCGCGCGTCAGCAGCGTCGCCGCCTGGCCCCGTGCCGCGGGCGCGAAGGGGCCGCCGGCGCCCGCCAGCAACGCAAGCGCCGCCTGCTGACCCAGCCAGTGCCGGCGCCGCAGGGGCAGGGTCACGCGCGGCCCCTCGGTCGCCTCAGGCGTTGAGCCGCCGCTCGAGGAAGTCGAGCCGGTCCTGGCCCCAGAAGATCTCACCCTCGAGCACGTAGCTCGGCGCACCGAACACGCCGGCGGCCAGCGCTCGCTGGGTGTTCGCCTCATAGCCGGCGGCGGCCTCGGGCGCGTCGGCATCGCTGAGCAGGGCCGCGGCCAGCGTGCACTCGGAAAGCAAGGCCGCCAGCGTCTCGCGCTCGGCGAGGTTGCGCTCTTCGGCCCACACCGCCTTCATCATCGCCCCGGCCAGCGCCAGCGCGGCCTGCGCGCCGGCAGCGCGCTGCGTCGCCACCAGCAAGCGCGAAGCCGGCCCGCCGTCCACCGGAAAGAACTTCGGCTGCAATACGAGCGGCACCTGCAGCCATTCGCTGAAGCGCTTCAGCTCCACCAGCCGGTACGCCTGCCTCTGCGGCGCCCGCTTGGAAAGCGGCAGGCCGCCGGACTGCGGGAAGATGACGCCGTAGTCCACCGGCAGCACCTCCACGCGTGCGCCGGCCGCCTTGGCGATGGCGCAGAAGCGCGCGTGGCCGAGATAGGTCCACGGCGAGACGGGGGTGAAGTAGTACTGGATGTCCATGTCGATGCTCCGCCGGGGTTTCCGGCAGCCCTACAGCACGCGCCCCTGTACGGTGACGATGTCGTTGCGCCAGATGTCGTCGGGGCTGATGTAGTTGTCCGGCCGCGTGAAGCGGATGCCCGCGGCGCGGAAGCATTCATCGACCAGCTCCGAGCAGATGAACTTTCGGTCGCGCGTGCGCCGGCTCACCTTGAACAGGATGCGCAGCGCGATGCGGATGATCTCCCAGTTGTCGTAGGGCTTGGTCAGCAGATCCATGCCGTAGCTGACCGCCTTCCGGACCTGTTCGTCCCCGGGCTGTGGCGCCACGCGCCCGACGACGATCTGCCCGCGGTAGGGCCGGCGCCGGCCGTGGTAGTCCTTCAGGTACTTGGACAACGGCACCAGCCGCACGCCGATGCCGGTTTCGCTTTCGAGGATGAACACGCGGCCCAGCTGCTGGTCGCGATAGATGATGCCGACGTGGCTCCACACCGAGCCGGTGAACTTCTGGATGAAACCCGAGAACAGGTACGAGCCCGAGCAGAACACGAGATCGCCCGAGCGCAGCACGTCACGCAGGCCCTCGTAGGGCTGCACGGGCAGGCGCTTGATCTCGGGCTTCCTGATCGCCGCGGCCACGTCTCCTCCGATTCGTTGTCGTGCAGCAATGAATGGGCGTGGGCCTCAGCCCCAGTTCGGCCGTCGCTTTTCGATGAACGCCTGCACGCCTTCCAGCGCGCCCTCGTCCATCATGTTGCAGGCCATCGTCTGCGCCGCGTCGTCGTAGGCGGCGGCGATGCCTTTCTCGAGCTGGCGGTAGAAGAGCTGCTTGCCCATGGCGATGGCCACGCGCGGCTTGTGCACGATGCGCTCGACGAGCCGCTCGATCTCGGCGTCGAGCTGGTCGGCGGCGACCACGCGATTCACGAGCCCCTTGTCGCGCGCCTCGTCGGCGCCGAGGAAGTCGCCGGTCACCAGCATCTCGAAGGCGAACTTGCGTGGCACGTTGCGGCTGAGCGCCACGCTCGGTGTGCTGCAGAACAGGCCCAGGTTGACGCCGCTGACGGCGAAGCGCGCGTCGCTGGCGGCCACCGCCAGGTCGCACATCGCCACCAGCTGGCAGCCCGCCGCCGTGGCGATGCCGTGCACGCGCGCGATCACCGGCACCGGCAGCCGCTGGATCGACATCATCATGCGGCCGCACTGCGCGAACAGCCGCTCGTAGTAGCCCTGCGACGGCGCGGCGCGCATCTCCTTCAAGTCGTGTCCGGCGCAGAAGGCCCTGCCGGCGCCAGCGAGGACGACGGCACGCACCGTGTCGTCGGCGGCCAGGCGGTCGAGATGCGCCTGCAGCGCCTCGAGCATGCCTTCGCTCAGCGAGTTGAACGCGTCGGGCCGGTTCAGCGTCAGGCGCACGACGCCGCGTCCGTCCTTCTCGGCCAACACCATGGCTTGGTCGTTCACGGGGCGTGCTCCTACTCGATGGCCGCGGCGCTCCTGGCGCGCTCGCGCAGCTGGAACTTCTGGATCTTGCCGGTGCTCGTCTTCGGGATCACCTCGAAGCGAACTTCGCGCGGCACCTTGTAGCCGGCCAGCAGGCCCTTGCAGTGCGCGATGAGGTCGGCTGCGCTCACCTGGGCGTCGGGCTTGAGCTCGACAAACGCCAGCGGCGTCTCGCCCCACTTGGGGTCGGGTTTGGCCACCACCGCGCAGGCCAGCACCGCGGCATGGCGGTACAGCGCGTCTTCGACCTCGATGGAGCTGATGTTCTCGCCGCCGCTGATGATGATGTCCTTGCTGCGGTCCTTGATCTTCACGTAGCGGTCGGGTTCCAGCACGGCCAGGTCGCCGGTGTGGAACCAGCCGCCGGCGAACGACTTCTCCGTGGCCTTGGGATTCTTCAGGTAGCCCTTCATCACGATGTTGCCGCGGAACATGATCTCGCCCATCGTCTGCCCGTCGGCGCCCACCTCGCGCATCGTCTCGGGGTCCATCACGGTCATGCCTTCCTGCAGCACGTAGCGCACCCCCTGGCGGCCGTTCAGCCGCGTCTGTTCGGACAGCGACCCGTCGCCCCACGTGGCCCGCTTCACTGCCACGCTGGCCGGGCCGTACACCTCTGTCAGGCCGTAGACATGCGTGATGTCGAAGCCGAGCCTGGCCATGCCCTCGATCATCGCCGCCGGGGGCGCCGCGCCGGCGACCATGCCGCGCACCTTCTGGCGGATGCCTTCGCGCAGCGCCGCCGGCGCGTTGACGATGAGGTTGTGCACGATGGGTGCGGCGCAGTAGTGGTCGGCACCGTGCTCGCGCATGGCACCCAGGATGGCTTCGGCCTCCACGCGGCGCAGGCAGATGTGCGTGCCGCCCAGCATCGCGATGGTCCACGGGAAGCACCAGCCGTTGCAGTGGAACATCGGCAGTGTCCACAGGTACTTCGGGAAGTGCGGCATCGTCCAGGTGGCCGCGTTGCACACCGCGTTGAGATACGCGCCGCGGTGATGCGTGACCACGCCCTTGGGGTCGCCGGTGGTGCCGCTGGTGTAGCTGACGGCAATCGCGTCC
>JAEUPD010000219.1 GCA_016788525.1 Rubrivivax sp. | reverse complement strand
ACAGCGTCGAATGCGCCGGGAGCCCAGTCTTGACTGCAAGGTCGAGCCCTCAGGAGGCATCACGGGCTTGCCCCGGCGCGGCTCCCTGTTGCGCTTGCGGGAGCTGGGGCGAAGATATCAGGATGCATCTGAGTGCCATGCAAAGCAGGGCACTCAGAAAAGGACATTCGCGGAGCAGGGCACCCCGGCGGCCCGGTCCCGCCACCACGCCAGGATGCCGCGACGTCAGCGCGCCAGCAGGGCGCCCCGATCGAGGCTCAGCCGGCCGCCGGCGCGCGCACGCGCTCGGCCGCGCGGTCCAGCAGCCAGCGGGGCAGGCCGGCCAGGCTCACCACGTCATCGGCCGCGCCGATGTTCACCGCCGCCGCCGGCATCCCGAACACCACGCAGCTGGCCTCGTCCTGCGCTGCGGTGCGCGCGCCGGCGCGCCGCATCTCCAGCAGGCCGCGCGCGCCGTCGTCGCCCATGCCGGTGAGCAGCGCGCCGATGGCGTTGGCGCCGGCACACTCGGCCACCGAGCGGAACAGCACGTCCACGCTGGGCTTGTGGCGGTTGACCAGCGGCCCGTCGCTGACTTCGGCCACGTAGTGCGCGCCGCTTCGCTTGAGCCGCAGGTGCCGGCCGCCCGGGGCGATGAGCACGCGACCGGTGACCAGCCGGTCACCGTGCGCGGCCTCCTTCACTTCCATCGGCACCAGCTGGTTCAGGCGCGCCGCGAAGGCCTGCGTGAATCGCTCCGGCATGTGCTGCACGATCATGATGCCCGGCGTGGTGCGCGGCAGCTCCCGCAGCAGCGCTTCCAGCGTCTGCACCCCACCGGTGCTGCTGCCGATGGCGATGACGCGGTCAGTGGTCTCGGCCATGGCCGTGGCCGGGCCCGCAGGCGGCAGCGCTGCCGGCAAGGCAGCCGTCCCCCGCGCCAGCGGCGCCGGCCCGGCGGGGCGCGCCACTGCGGCGCGCACATTGGCGCGCGCCGCAGCGCGCACCGCATCCACCAGGCCGTTGCTGCGGTCTTCGAGGAAGTCGCGCAGCCCCAGCTTGGGCTTGGTCACGAAACTCACCGCGCCGGCAGCCAGCGCCTGCAGGGTGGTGGCGCAGCCGGCCTCGGTGAGCGTGCTGCACATCACCACCGGGGTCGGCCGCTCGACCATCAGCTTGTGCAGGAAGGTCAGGCCGTCCATGCGCGGCATCTCGACGTCCAGCACGATGACGTCGGGCCAGCCACCGGCCAGCGAGGCCATCTTGTCCCAGGCGAACAGCGGGTCCTGTGCCGTGCAGACCACCTCGATGCCGCCGCGTACCAGCAGCTCGGCCAGGTGCTTGCGCACGATCGCGGAGTCGTCGATCAGGGCGGCGCGCACGCGCCCGGCAGGCCGGCTCGGGGTGTCCATCGGTGGGTCAGTGCGGGTTGCCGCGCCGGCACGCGACGCTGCCGGTGGCCAGCTCCAGCGTCACCGTGCGCGGCACGTTGTCGCCAACGTCCACGCCGTCGAGCGTGAAGCCGTACTGGTCCACCAGCGCCCAGCCACGCTCGATGTTGCGTTCACCGACGTTGAGCTTGACGCCCACGTCGTCGGCCAGGGTGTCTGCGCCGCCGTACAGGTGGGCCGTGAACTCGTTGCTGCGGCAGCCATGGCGCTCCAGCTGCGTCACCAGCTCGGCGACGGCCTCTTCGCCGAAGCGGCCATCGGCCTGTGCCCCGGTCGGTCGCGGGCGCGAAGGCAGCAGGAAGTGGCACATGCCGCCGATGCGGCGCTTGGCGTGCCACAGCGTCAGCGCCACGCACGAGCCGAGCAGGGTCTTGATCGCCTGCGCGTCGCCGCCGAAGTGCAGTTCGCCCGGCATCAGCATGAGCAGTTGCCCCGGGTGTGCGGCGCGCCAGCCGGTGATGGCCGGTGCCGCGCCGCCGCGCCGCGCCGCGCCGGATGCGTTGCCCGCCGAGGCGGCCGCGACCGGGCCTGCGGCGCCGGGGCCCCGGGCCGAGGCAGGGGCAACGGCAGACACTGCCGCAGCCGCCGGGGGGCGCCCCGGCACCGGTGCGGGCGCGGTGCCCACCCGCGCGGCCACCCGGGCCGCCAGCGTGCGCAGGTCGCGGTCAGTCACGCGCGTACACCGCCGGGGCCACGCTGTGGATGGGCAGGTTGAGGCCGATCAGCGACTCGGCATGCCCGGTGTACAGCAGGCCGCCCGGCGCCAGCGCGTCGATCACGCGGCCCACGATCTGCGCCTTGGCGGCGTTGTCGAAGTAGATCAGCACGTTGCGCAGCCAGATCGCATCGAAAGGCCCGAAGCCCTCGGGCAGGGGCTGCATCAGGTTCAGCGTCTCGAAGCAGGTGCGCTCGCGCAGGCGCTGGTCGACCCGCACCATGCCCTCGTAGCGCCCCTGGCCGCGCAGGCAATAGCGCTTCAGGTAGGCCGGCGGCACCCCCTCGGCGCGCCTGGCCGGGTAGAGCGCACGGCGCGCTGCATCAACCATCGCGGTGGAAAGATCGGTGCCGACGATCTGCCAGCGCGCGTTCTCCAGCCCCAGGCGGTCGGCCATCAGCATGGCCAGGCTGTAGATCTCCTCGCCCGAGCTGCTGGCGCCGCTCCACACCCGCCACGGCCGCGCGCGGTCGCGCTGCAGCTCGTCGCCGAAGTGGCGGAAGTGCTCCGGTTCGCGGAAGAAGTACGTCTCGTTGGTGGTCAGCCGGTCGACCAGCCGCGTCAGCTCGGTGGTGCCGAACTCCCCGTCGGCCAGGCGCTGCACGTAGCGGTCGAGGTCGCGCTCGCCGGCCTCGGTGGCCAGCTTGGCCAGCCGCATGACCACCAGCGAGTGCTTGGCCGGCGAGAGCTTGATGCCCGAGACGTTCTCGAACAATGCCGTGGCGCGTTCGAACCCCTGGCTCGACAGCGCCGCGGAGCTGGCCGCCGGGGCTTCAACAGACATGGGCGGCCACCAGCTCGGTCAGCGCGTGCTGGGCGAGCACCCGCTCGATGTCCAGCAGATGCACCATGCGGCCTTGCGCCTGGTAGATGCCCTGCACGTGCTCGGGCGCGATGTGGGTGCCCAGCGGCGGCGGCGCGCTGGCCTCGGGGCCGGCCACGTCGACCACCTCGAACACCGCGTCCACCATCACGCCGGCCACCAGCGCCGGCTGGCCGCCGGTGGCAGGCAGTTCCACGACGATGATGCAGCTGCGGCGCCCGACCACGGTGGGGCGGCCGTGCAGCCGCGCGCCCAGGTCGATCACCGGCACCACGGCGCCGCGCAGGTTCATCACGCCGCGCACCACCTCGGGCAGCCGCGGCAGCGGGGTCAACCGGCCGACTTGCAGGATCTCGCGCACATGGTCGATCGGCAGCGCGCAGACCGTGTCGCCTACGGCCAGGCGCAGCCATTGATGTGCGGCCGGCAGCGTGGGCGGCGGCGCCGCCTTGGCCGCGGCGGCAGCGGAGCTTTGGGAACGGCTCATGGCGGCTCAGGCGCCCAGCGCCTCGGTTTCGGCCTGCGCGCTGCGTGTGCGCGTGCGGGCCGCCGCCGAGCCGGCAGCGCCCGCGGGCGCGCCGGCCGTCGGGAGGCGGGCCGCCGCGCCGGCATCGCCGGCGAGCCGGAACTGCGCCATCAGCCCCTGCAACTGCGTGGCCTGGGCCGACAGCTCCTCGGCCGTGGCCGACAGCTGCTCGCTGGCCGAGGCCGTCTGCTGCGTCGAGGCGGCCAGGTGGCCCATCGCCGCGGTGATCTGCGACACGCCGTCGCTTTGCTGGCCGGAGTCGGTGGCGATGCGCTGCACGAGTTCGCTGGTCTTGCGGATCGCCGGCACCATCTGCTGCAGCAGGCCGCCGGCGTTCTCGGCCATCTGCATCGACGAGCCGGCCAGCGTGCCGATCTCCTGCGCCGCCACCTGGCTGCGCTCGGCGAGCTTGCGCACTTCGGCGGCAACCACGGCGAAGCCCTTGCCGTGTTCGCCGGCACGCGCCGCCTCGATGGCCGCATTCAGCGCCAGCAGGTTGGTCTGGTACGCGATGTCGTCGACGATGGAGATCTTGGTGGCGATCGACTTCATCGCCGTGGCCGTCTCGCGCACCACGTCACCACCGCGCTGGGCCTGGCGCGCGGCCTCGGCGGCGATGCCGTCGGTGACGCCGGCGCTGTCGGAGTTGCGCTTCACCGAGCTGCTCATCTCCTGCAGCGACGCGGTCGTCTGCTCGACGCTGGCGGCCTGCTGGCTGGCGCCGTGCGACAGGCTCTGCGAGGTCTCGGACACCTGGCGCGACGCCGCGCCCAGCTGCTCGGCGGCCACGCGCACCTGGCGCATCACGTCGCTGACGGCGTCGAACAGCCGGTTGACGTTGCCGCACAGCTCGGTGAAGAAGGCGTTCTTGCCGGCCAGCGGGATGCGGTTGCTGAGGTCGCCCTCGGTGGCCGCACCCACGCAGCGGCCGATCTCCTCGGCCACCACGGTCTCGGCGGCGCGCTGCTGTTCGCTTTCGACGGCGCGGCGGCGCGCGTCGGAGAACTCGAAGCCCACGCGCGTCTGCACGCGCTTGAGCGCCAGCTGCGCCTGCGCCACCTCGTCGTGACCGCGGGCGTCGATGACGCCGTCGAAGTTGCCCTGCGACATGCCGTCCAGGTGCGCCGCCACGCTGCGCATCTGCGCGCCCAGCCGCCGGCCCTGCGCGATGCCGACCCCGCAGGCCACTGCGGCCAGCACGGCGGCCACCGCGCCCAGCGGCCACGACGCGGCCTGCACCGCCAGCGCTGCCGGCACGGCGGCCGCGCCGCCCAGGGCCGCCGGCGCCGCCAGCTTCCAGGCCAGCGGCAGCTTCTTCACCGCGCGCCACGGCGCGGCCAGCCGCTGCAGCGCGCCGTCGCGCACGACGTGGCCCTCGACGATGGCCAGCCCCTTGGCGCGGCCTTCGCGGAAGGCGCGGTACAGCTCCTCGGCCGCCGCCACCTGCTCGCGCGTAGGCCGCGTGCGCACCGACATGTAGCCGCTGACCTGGCCGCCTTCCAGCACCGGCGTGGCGTTGGCCACCACCCAGTAGTGGTCGCCGTTCTTGCGGCGGTTCTTCACCAGCCCGGTCCACGGCCGGCCGGCCTTCAGCGTGACCCACAGGTCGGCGAAGGCCGGTTCGGGCATGTCGGGGTGGCGCACCAGGTTGTGCGGCTGGCCGATCAGCTCGGCTTCCTCGAACCCGCTGGCGGCGATGAAGTCGGCGTTGACGTAGGTGATGCGCCCCTTCAGGTCGGTGCGCGAGACGATGGTCATGCCCTCGGGGAGCAGATGCTCCCGCTGGGTCACCGGCTGGTTGTTGCGCATGGCCCGGGGCCCTCAGAAGCGGACGAACGAGCCGTCGTCGATGGGTTCTTCCGACGACGCGGCCGCCGGCGCCGCCGCGGGGGCGCCGCCCTTGTTGCCGCCAAAGCGCGCCATCAGTTGCGCTGCACTGGTGATGCCCGCGCGAGAGGCGCCTGGCTGGGCGAAGGCGGCGCGCGGCGCGGGTGCCGGTGGCGCCTCGGCCGCGGCGCCGCGGGCCGTGGTGCCGCGCTCGCCGGCGGCGTCGCCGGTGATGCGGAAGAAGGCCATCAGGCCCTGCAGCTGCGTCGCCTGCGCCGAGAGCTCCTCGGCGGTGGCCGAAAGCTGCTCGCTGGCCGATGCCGTCTGCTGCGTGGCGGTGTTCAGGTGCCCCATCGCGCCGGTGATCTGCTGCACGCCTTCGCTTTGCTCGCCGCTGGCCGCGCTGATCTCCTGCACCAGCTCGCTGGTCTTGCGGATCGAGGGCACCATGGCGTCCAGCAGCGCGCCGGCCTTGTCGGCCAGCTCCACGCTGCCGCCGGCCAGCGCGCTGATCTCCTGCGCCGCCACCTGGCTGCGCTCGGCGAGCTTGCGCACCTCGGCGGCAACCACGGCGAAGCCCTTGCCGTGTTCGCCGGCGCGCGCCGCCTCGATGGCCGCGTTCAGCGCCAGCAGGTTGGTCTGGTAGGCGATGTCGTCGACGATGGAGATCTTCTTGGCGATCTCCTTCATCGCCTCGGCCGTCTTGGCCACCGCGGCGCCGCCTTCCAGCGCCTCGCCGGCGGCCTTGGTGGCGATGCCGTCGGTGACGTTGGCGCTGTCGGCGTTTTGCTTCACCGAGGCGCTCATCTGCTGCAGCGAGGCGCTGGTCTCCTCGACGCTGGCGGCCTGCCGCGACGCCGAGTGGGCCAGCGACTGCGAGGTCTGCGACACCTGCGCGGAAGCCGACGACAGCTGGTTGGCCGACACGCGCACCTGGCGGATGGTGTTGCTCACCGTGTCGATCAGCTCGTTGAACTTCTGGCACAGGCCGTGGAAGAACTCGTCCTTGCCCTCCAGCGCGATGTGGCGCGTGAAGTCGCCCTGCGTGGCCCCGTCCACCGCCTCGGCGATCTCGGCGGCCACGCCCAGCGAGGTCTCGTGCTGAGCCTGCTGCGTGGCCAGGCGCGCGGCGTCCTCGGCCTTGCGCTGGCGCAGGCTGTCTTGCATCGTCTCGAAGCCGCGCAGCAGCTGGGCGGCCTCGTCGCTGCCCTTGGCGTCGATGCGGAACTCCAGGTCGCCCTGGCCCACCGCTGAGCAGGCGGCCAGCGCGTGGCGCATCGGCACCAGCACCGAGCGCGTGATCGCCACGCCCAGCCCCAGGCCGACCACCGCCAGCGCACCCAGCGCCGCCAGCAGCTGTGCGCGCCGCGCGCGTTCGTTCGCCTCGCGCTCGCTGAGCAGCTTGCCCAGCGTGTCGATGGCCAGTGCGCCCAGTTGCAGATGGGTATCCACCGCCTTGGTCGCGGTGGCGCGGAACTCGTCGGCGGTGATGAACGGCTTGCTGACCGCCAGCAGGTCGCGGCGCGCCGCTGCAAACAGCTCGGAGTTGGCGTCTTCGGCGGACTTGAGGGCGGCGGCCAGCGCCTGGCCCACCTCGGCGCGCAGGTCCACCGCCTTGCTGACCTGGCGCAGGGCGCGGTCGTGTTCGTCGCTGGCGCGGGCGATCAGCGCGTCGAGCGCGGCGCGGTCGGTGGGCAGCACTTCCTTGCCCGTCAGCATCGTCGCGCCCTTGGCCCGGATCTGGCCGACCGTCTCGGCCGAGCGCGGCAACAGGTCGGTGGCGGCGAGCATCAGGTAGTAGCTCTCGGCCACAGGGTCGAGCGAAAGGCCCGAGGCGTCGGCGGTCATCTCCATCACGAGCAGTGCGCGGGCGATCAGCGCGCGGTGTGCCGCCAAGCTCTCGCCACCGTTGATGCGGCGCTGGTCGACCGCGGTGGCCAGTTGTTGCCACTCGACCTTCAACTCGTCGACGGCCTTCACGACCTTCGTGTAGCCGCGCTCGGCGGCCAGCCGGCGCACCTCATCGGCATGCTTGTCGGCCTCGGCCCGTTCGGCCTTGCGCTCGGCTTCGCGCGCCGTGTTGCCGCCCAGCGCCACGGCCGAGAAGCCGCGATGGCGTTGCGCGGATTTGATGAACGCGGTGGCGGCGCGCACGGGCTCGATGCCGGCCAACTCGCCGACCGCGGTGGCGATGGCCTCGTTCTCGGCCCGGACGGTGAACACCAGCGGAATGGAGCACATCGTGGCAGCGATGACACCCAGGGCGGCGAACTTGTGCCACAGCTTGAAGCGGCGCAGAAGCATGTTCATGGTGGAGGCTCTTTCTCTCGGAAGGGGGGCGGGTGGGGGCCCGGGGGCTCAGACGGGTTTGGCGGAAGGGCTAGAGCACGGCTGCGTCACGCGGTGGCGCAGCGGCTGGCGCCGCGGGAAGCGGCCATGGCGCCGCGCAGGCAACGGCCGGGGACGCGGATCGCCCGGCGCCCGGCTGCCGCGCCTGGCGCGCGGCCTGTACGGCGGCTTCCACGAGCCCGGCCATGTCGAGCACGAGTGCCACCTCGCCCGAGCCGAGGATGGTGGAGCCGGCCAGCGCCTTCAGCGGCGAGAAGATGCCGGCCAGTGGCTTGATCACCGTCTGGTGTTCGCCGAGCAGGCGGTCGACGATGATGCCGATGCGCTGCGCGCCGCTGCGCACCAGCACCAGGCTGCGGCGCGCCGGCCGTGGCGCGTCGGCATCGACATGGCCGTACCACTGCGCCAGGTCGAGCCAGGGCAGCACGTCGCCGCGCAGGTCGAAGGTGCCGGCCATCGGCGTGGCACCGCCATCGGCGGTGCGGCAGGCGGCGGGCAGGTCGATGCACTCGGCCACCACCGCCAGCGGGATGACGTAGTGGACCCGGCCGACCTGCGTGAGGAAGCCGTCGATGATGGCCAGCGTCAGCGGCAGCCGCAGCTGGATGGTCGTGCCGCGGCCGGGCTGGCTGGCCATCGAGATCTGACCGCGCAGCGACTCGATGTTGCGCTTGACCACGTCCATGCCGACGCCGCGGCCGCTGACGTTGGTCACCTGCTCGGCAGTGGAAAAGCCCGGCGCGAAGATCAGCTGCCAGACCTCGGCGTCGCTCAGCTGCGCCTCGGCGGCGACGAGCCCGCGCTCGATGGCCTTGTCGAGGATCTTGTCGCGGGCCAGGCCGCGGCCGTCGTCGCTGACCTCGATGACGATGGCGCCGGCTTCGTGATAGGCGTGCAGCGCGAGCTTGCCCTTGGCCGGCTTTCCGGCGGCGGTGCGTTCTTCCGGGCGCTCGATGCCGTGGTCCAGGCTGTTGCGCACCAGGTGCGTGAGCGGGTCGGCGATGACGTCGACCATCGACTTGTCCAGCTCGGTGTCGCCGCCGGAGATGACGAGTTCGACCTCCTTGCCCAGCTGCTTGGAGACGTCGCGC
>JAEUPD010000202.1 GCA_016788525.1 Rubrivivax sp. | reverse complement strand
GCTCTTTGCGCATACCCGCTGCCTTCTGCGGCGTCTTCTCGCTCAAGGCCACGCTGGGGCGTGTGCCGACCTGGCCGTTGAGCACCTCCGAGCACCTGTCACACGCCGGCCCGATCACGCAGACGGTGCTCGACTGTGCCGTGGTGCTGGACGTGCTGAAAGGCCCTGACCCGCGCGACCCGGCCTCTTTGCCCGCCGAGGCGGTGAGCTATGTGGAACGCCTGGGCCGCGACCTGCCGCCCTTGCGCTGCGCGCTGGCCCCGAGCCTCTTTGGCCACGCGGTCGATCCCGCCATCGCCCAGGTCGTGGCGCAGGCGTTCGCGCAGGTCCGCCGCATTCAGGGCGTGACCGAGGTGGAAGCGCCGGACGACTGGGTCGACCCGCTGCCGATCTTCGAGGGGCTCTGGACGGCGCGTGGTGCCACCACCTCGCCGCCTGGCGCCCTGGCGCGCGACGCGATGGACCCCGGATGGTTGCGTCTGGTGGACGCGGCCGCCGGCATGTCCGCAGGCGAGCACCTGCGGCGACTGCAAGAGCGCGCGGTGTTCTGCCGCCGCGTTGCCGAATCGTTCCAGGCCTTCGACCTGCTGCTCCTGCCGATGTTGCCTGTACCGGCATTTGCCGCCGAGGCCGAAGGGCCGACCGATATGGACCCCACGCCGGTCGTACCGTGGGCGCGCTGGACCCCGTTCTCGTATCCCTTCAACCTGACCGGCCAACCGGCGGCCTCCATTCCCTGCGGCTGGACGCCAGGCGGACTGCCGGTCGGCTTGCAGGTGGTCGGGCGGCGATTCGACGACGCCACGGTGCTGCACTTCTGTGCCGTCCTCGAGCAGGCGTTCGCAGCCCGCTCGCGGCGGCCCGCGGTCTTCGCCGGCAACTGATGGCCGGGCAACCCGCTCAGGCCATTGCCGACTGAGTTCAACCACCCACCTCCCGGAGAACGCAAGCCATGATGAACATCAAGCGCCGTCAAATGCTGGAACTCAGCGCCCAGGGCGCGCTGCTGGCCGGACTGCCGGTCGCGGCATGGGCACAAGCCAATCCCAAACGTGGCGGCACGCTGGTGTATGCCAATTGCTCGAGCAACCGCCGCGGCGGCGATGTGTCGAACAGCAAGCACCCGTACTTCATGATCGACTTGATCACGCGCTGCGCCTACAACTCGCTGCTGTGGGTCGATGAGCAGCTGCAGCTGCATGGCGAACTGGCCAAGGCCTGGGGCGCCACCGACGACAAGCTCGACACCTGGGAGTTCGTGCTGCATGAAGGCGTGCAGTTCCACGACGGCCGCGAGATGACCGCCGCCGACGTGGCCGCGTCGTTCAAGCTGCATCAGGCGCGGCACTGGGGGTCTTCGCAAATCGCCGAAACCACGGCGGTGGGCAAGTACAAGGTGCGCTTCCGGCTCAAGGCCGGCAACGCCGAGTTTCCCTACATCGTGGCCGAGTACGACACCATGATCATGCCGGCCGATGACAGCATCGACCGCATCGGCCTGGCCGGCATCGGCAGCGGGCCGTTCAAGATCGTCTCGGTCGATCCGCAGCGGCGGATGGTGCTCGAGCGCCACGACAAGTACTGGAAAGCGGGCTTCCCCTACCTCGACCGGCTCGAGGTGGTCAATCGCGAGGGCCAGATGGAGGCGGCGATCAACGGCTTTCGCGCCAGGCAGTTCGATGCGGTGCTGAACATCGATCCGCGCCTGGTGAGGCAGCTCGAAAAGGAGCCCGACACCGAGGTGCTTGGCGCCACGAGCGGCGACCACGCGGTGGTGCTGCTGCCCAAGCACCCGGGATCGATCTTCAACGACAAGCGCATCCGCCAGGCCTTCGCGCTGGCGGTCGACCGCGAGGCCATTGTTCGCGTGGTGTATGGCGGCAGTGCGGGCTGGGTGGCCAACGACAGCCACCTGGTGGCCGCCGACGCCAACTTCGCGCCGCGCCCGGTCAAGCGCGACGTGGCGCGCGCGAAGAAGCTGCTGGCCGAGGCCGGGCACCCCAACGGCATCACGCTGCCCACGCTGTACTACGCGCCACAGTGGCCGGAGATGGCGCGCTACTTCCAGGTGCTGCAGCAGACGGTCAAGGAAGCCGGCATCACGCTGCCCATCGAGGAGCGGCCGAGCGACGGCTACCAGAAGTTTCGCCATGGCGACATCGACGTCGCCAAGGGCAACTATCACAAGTTCTCCTACACCGCGGTGGGCCCGCGCAACCCGGGCATCAGCCTGTTCCGCATGCGGCCGCAGAACAACGAGAGCGGCTACTGGAGCGGCCCGGAGATGGAGAAGTACATGAAGCTCTACGCCGACGCCATGGTCACCCGCGACGAGGCCCGGCGCAAGGCGATGTACGCGCAGATGCAGGCCATCCTGCACGAGGAGGTGCCCGCCCTGCTGCCGGCTGGGCGCAAGAACCTGCTCGTGAAGCGTGCGAACGTGAGGGGGCTGAAGAACCACCCGCAGCACTGGTCGATCCGCTGGCACGAGGTGTGGAAGGCCTGAGCCGGCCATCGCACTGAAGCGCTGGACCACAGCCCATGCTCATCGCCATCCTGCGCCGCTTCGCCCTGTCGCTGCTCACGTTGCTGGCGCTGGCGGTCTTCATCTTCATCGCCACCGAGGTGATGCCGGGCGACGCGCTGGACGTGATCCTCTCGTCCGACGAGGTGGCCAACATGCCGCCGGAGAGGCTGGTGCAGATGAAGCGCGATCTGGGGCTGGACCGCCCCGCCGCAGAGCGCCTGGGCAGTTTCCTCGTCAACGCGGCCCAGGGTGATTTCGGCCGCACGCTGATCAGCAAGGCGCCGGTGTCGGACATCGTCGCCTACCCGATGCGCAACTCGGTCGCGCTCGCGCTGGTGGTGCTGGTCGTCGCGCTGCCGCTGGCGCTGGTGCTGGGCATCGCCGGCGCGTACTGGCATCGTCGCTGGGCCGACCATGCGATCGCCACCGGCGCGATCGTCGGCTACTCGATCCCCGAGTTCGTCATCGGTACCGTGCTTGTGATCCTGTTCGCCGTGATGCTGCCCTGGTTCCCCGCCACGATCACGGTGGACACGCGCGGACCTGTGCTGGAGCTGCTGAAGGTTTCGGCCCTGCCGGTGGCCACCATCGTCATCGGGTCGGTGGCCTACCTGGCCCGCGTGCTGCGCGTGGGCATGATCGAGGCGCTCAACGCCGACTCGGTGGAGCGCTTGCGCCTGACCGGCGTGCCCGAGTGGCGCATCGTGTTCCGCCATGCGCTGCCGGCGGCGGTGATCCCATGCCTGACGGCGATGGCCCTGTACGCCGCGGCGCTGGTGTCGGGCATCGTGGTGGTCGAACTGGTGTTTTCAATCCCGGGCCTGGGGCAGGAGCTGGTGCGTGGCGTCGTCCGGCGCGAGGTGCATGTGGTGCAGGCGATCGCGCTGGCCTCGGCGCTGATCGTGGTGAGCTTCAACCTGCTGGCCGATCTGGCCATCCTGGCGCTGGACCCGCGCACCCGCAGCGCCTGAACCACAACGGCTGACGATGAACCGCATTCTGTCCGTCTTGTTGCGCCGCCCGATGGCGTTGCTCGGCCTGGTGCTGGTGCTGGTGCACCTTGTGGCGGCGGTCACGGCGCCTTGGTGGGTGCCGCACGACCCCACCGCCCTGGTGGCCCCGGCGCTGGAGCCGCCGAGCGCCGAACACCGCTTCGGCACCGATGAGCTCGGCCGCGACTTCCTCTCGCGCGTATTCCTGGGCGGGCGCGTGGCCATCGTGGTGGCGCTCACCGCGGGGCTGATCGCCGCGCTCGGTGGCGGGCTGGTCGGGCTGGCGGCGGCCTACTACCGCGGGCTGTTCGACGACGCGGTGTCGCGCCTGGTCGAGCTCAAGCTGGCCATCCCGTCGATCCTGTTCGTGGCGCTGTTCGTCACCGGCTTCGGCCAGTCGGTGGCGGTGCTGGTGGTGGTGATCGCCATCATCAAGATGATGGGCGCCATCCGCACTTCACGTGCCGCCGGCATCCAGCTGATGGAGCTGGGCTACGTCAAGGCGGCGCAGCTGCGTGGCGAGCGCGGGCCAACCATCATCGTGCGCGAGCTGCTGCCCAATGTGGCCGACCTGTTGCTGGTGGAGTTCGCGCTGCGCAGCTCCAGCGCTCTGCTGCTGGTCAGTGCGTTGTCCTTCCTGGGCCTGGGGCTGACGCCGCCCACGCCCGACTGGGGCCTGATGGTGCATGCCGGTCTGTCGGCGATCCATTCCGAACCGTGGCTGATCCTGATCCCGGCCATGTGCATCAGCACGCTGGTGATCGGCGTCAACTTCGCCACCGAAGGCCTGGCCGATGCCTTCGGGCTGGACGCTGCACGCGGCTCGGCGCATGGCTGAGGCGCCGGCACCCCTGCTCGCCGTGCGCGGGCTGTCGATCGGCTACCGAGACAGCCTGGGCCGCCTGAGCCTGGCGGTGCAGGATCTCTCGTTCACGCTGGCGCCGGGTGCCGCGTTGGGTATCGTCGGCGAAAGCGGCAGCGGAAAGAGCACCGCGGCGCGCGCGCTGCTGGGCTACTTCCGCGGCGCCAGCGAACGCACCGCCGGTGAGATTCAGCTTGCCGGACGGCGCATCGACGGCGCCTCGGCGCGCGAGCTGGCGGCGCTGCGCGGCATCCAGGCTGCCTTCGTGCCGCAGAACCCGCTGTCATCGCTGACATACCACCTGCGCGTGGGTGCCCAGCTGGTGGAGATCCTGCGCACCCGCGCCGGGCTGGACCGGCTGGCCGCCCGCCGGCGCGCGATCGAGCTCTTCGCCGCCACCCAGTTGCCCGAGCCCGAGCGGATCTTCGAACGTTATCCGCACCAACTCTCGGGCGGCCAGCGCCAGCGCGTGGTGATCGCCTGTGCGCTGGCGTGCAAGCCGCGCATGCTGGTGCTGGACGAGCCGACCACGGCACTGGACAAGACGACCGAGGCACAGGTGCTCGAACTCGTGCGCGAGCTGCGACGTGAACTCGGCGCTGGCCTGGTGCTGGTGACGCACGACCTGAATGCAGTGGCCTCGTTGTGCGACCACGTGCTGGTGATGAAGGAAGGCCGCGTGGTCGAGCAGGGCGCGACCGCTACCACCTTCGCGCAGCCGCGCACAGCGTACACGCGCTCGCTGGTCAGCTCTGTGCTGCGCCTGGATGTTGCACCAGGGGGCGGCATGCCCTCGATCCCGTCTGCGGCTCCCGCCGTGCTGAACGTGCAGGCGCTCGGCCACCGCTACCGCCGCAGCGCTTGGTTCGAGCGTAGCGCGCGTGAAGGCAAGCCAGCACTGGCCGAGGTGTCCTTGGAGCTGCGCCCAGGCGAGATCGTCGGCGTGATTGGCGAGTCGGGCTCCGGCAAGACGACTCTCGGTGCGGCCATCGCCGGCTTGGTGGCACCCAGCGACGGCCGCCTGCACTTCCGGAGTGAGCCGCTCGCACCCTCCGGCGCGCAGCGCACGCATGAGCAGCGCCGCCGCATCCAGATCATCTTTCAGGATCCTCTCTCGTCGCTCAACCCGCGCCAGCGTGTGGGCACGGCGGTGGCGCGGCCGATCGAGGTGTTCTTTGGCGTCGGCGCTACCGAAGCGCGCCGCCGCGCCGCGGCCTTGCTAGCCGAGCTCGGTCTGGGTGAGGAATACCTGGAGCGCTTTCCGCGCCAGCTCTCGGGCGGGCAACAACAGCGAGTGGCCATCGCGCGCGCATTTGCGGCCGAGCCCGACCTGATCGTCTGCGACGAGGTGACCTCGGCGCTGGATGCCACCATCCAGAGCCAGGTCCTCGATTCGCTGCGCGAGATGCAGGTCAAACGCGGCGTGGCGATGCTCGTCATCACGCACGACCTGGCGGTGGTATGGCGCCTTGCCCGCCGCGTGCTGGTGCTGCATCAGGGGCGCGTTCACGAGCAGGGCGAGACAGCCCAGGTCTTTGCCGCACCCCGATCCGCCTACACACGAGCGCTGCTGCAGGCGTCGACAAGCACGGCGCGCTTGACGCAGCGGCACACCGCCGCCGATGTTGATGCCGCGATTCAAGAAATGTAGGCGGCCTGCCCATCGACGGACCTATGCCCTACCTATCCCACAGGCAGACCAGCCGGAAGTGACACCGATGACCAGCAATCCCTTTGCCCGCCCGGGCCGCTTCTTCAAAGGCAATCTGCACACTCACAGCTCGCTGTCGGACGGCGAGTTGTCGCCGCTCGAGGTGTGCCGCCGCTACCGAGAGGCCGACTATGACTTCATCTGCCTGTCGGACCACTTCCTGCCGGCCTATGGCTTCACGGTCAGCGACACGCGGCCATACCGGACCGATACCTTCACCACCATCTTGGGTGCCGAGGTCCACGTGCCGGCTACGCGCCTGGGTGAGAAGTGGCACCTTCTGGCCAATGGGCTGCCGCTGGACTTCGCACCACCGCGGGATGGCGAAGGCGGCCCTGAACTTGCTCGGCGTTGTGCCGAGGCTGGGGCCTTCGTCACCATCGTCCACCCGGAGTGGTATTCGCTCGGCATCGACGACGCAATGGCGATTGACGCGGCCCATGCGGTGGAGGTCTACAACCACACCTCCGCCCTTCGAACTTCACGCGGTGGCGGCGCGGCGCTGCTCGATCAGTTGCTGGCCGAGGGCCGCCGTCTGAACGCGCTGGCTACAGACGACGCCCACTTCCTTGTCGACGACGCCTTCGGGGGCTGGGTGATGGTGAAGGCGGAACGAAACGAGCCCGAACTGCTGGTACAGGCACTGAAAGCGGGGCACTACTACTCGACGCAAGGGCCGCTCATCGAGGACATCCGCATCGATGGCGACGACGTGGTGGTGGACTGCTCGCCGGCGTTCGGCGTCTACCTGCTCGGAAGGGGCTCCCGGGCCGATCGGAGCGAGCGGCGCGGACAGACGACGGCCCGGCTGAGTGCAGGGCGCATGGGCAAGGGCGGCTTCATGCGCGTGGTGGTGGTCGATGACAACGGTCGCTCGGCCTGGAGCAATCCGCTGTGGCGGATCGAATGAGGATGGTGGGGCCCTGAGCCGGCCCGCAGGCGGGCCGGCAGAGCGTTGCGCTCACCGCCGCTTGGGCGGTCGGGCCGTCGAGGCCCGCTCGACCAGCCCCAGCGGCGCGAGCGTGGTGCCCACAGAGCTGCGCTTGCCCTCGATAAGGTCGATGACGCCCATTGCCGCAGCGTGGCCCATCGCCTCCACCGGCAAGGCAACGGTGGTCAAGGGAGGGGAGAGCATCTCGGCGATCGGCATGTCGTGCAGCCCGACGATCGACATGTCCTTGGGTACCGCGATGCCGCGTTGGTGCAGCAGACGCAAGGCTCCAGCCGCAACCACAAGGGTTGCGACCACTGCGGTAGGCGGCACCGCGTTCGCCTCCAGCAGGCGCTCCATGCCCGCGGCGCCGCTGATCGGCGTGTACTCGCCGGTGACGAGCAGGCCGGATTCGTGCTTCAGCCCGGCGCCGGCAAGACCCTGCAGAAAACCGGCCAGGCGCTGCGAGCCGTTGTAGTCGTCGGTGCGCCCAGCCAGGTAGGCGATGCGACGGTGACCGAGCCCTGCCAGCTGCTGCACCGCCATCAGTGCGGCCTGCCGGCCGTCCACCGCCACGCAGTGGGGTATTCGGCTGGAACGGCGGTTGAACAGCACGAAGGGCACGCCGCAAGGGGCCAGCGAGCGCAGCAGGTCTTCGTCGGGATCCAGGCTGGCCACGATCAGGCCGTCAACGCGGTTGGCCCGTGCCAGGCCTTCATAGACAGAGCGGCTGGCCGTCACCTTGTGCTCGTGGGCGATGAGCAGGGAGTAGCCACGTTGCCAGGCCGCGCGCTCGGCGCCCTGGATCGCCAAGGCGTAGACCGGGTTCTCCATCAGGGGCACGACGATGCCCAGAGACAGCGTACGGGCGCCGCGCAGCGCACGGGCGGTTGGGTTGGGCTCGTAGTTCAGCGCCTTGGCCGCGGCCATGATGCGATCCCGCGTCTCGGGCCGAACGCGCTGATTGGCATCAGCCCTCAGCACGCGCGACGCGGTCGACACATTGACTCCCGCGCGCGCTGCAACGTCGGAAATCGTGGAAATCGGGTTACGGTCCATGGCGCGAGCAGCCGGCAGCCTCGAGGCGGTTTGCCGATGCACCATCGTACGCCGGGTCGCGAGCAACAACCCGACCTGCGCACGCCGCCCCGGGGACGCACGGCGCTACGAGAACTCGAGTGCCTGCTCCCGGACCTGAACGCCGCGGACGTCAGCCAGAATGTCGTTGCTGGCGGTTTCAAGACGTCCCATGCGGACACCTGATCAGCAAGATGACTCAGCCGCGCGAACGAGCCGTAGCGGGCACGGCGCGGCCTGGGATGCGGCCCGAGCCAGCCTTTCGAGGATGGTTTTCAGGTTGAACCTGCGGTTGAAGAGGTACTGGACTTGGCCGAGGTAGCGATGCGCGTACTTCCTGAAGCCAAAGGCATGGTACGTGCCGGCCAGCGAGGTCTTGATGTTGCCAAGCGCCGTGTTCAC
>JAEUPD010000200.1 GCA_016788525.1 Rubrivivax sp. | reverse complement strand
TGCCATCGCCGCGCGCAGCAGCGAGCCGCTGCTGGCCTACGGCACCGACGAAGACGCCTGGTTCGGCATCGACCCCGAGACCATCCAGCTCGACCTGGGCAACGACCCGGTCGCCTTTGCCGCCAAGCGCGTGGAGATCGCGCGCGACCTCTTCCGCCGCCAGGAGACGCGCGAGCTGTCTCCGCAGCGCGACTACGCGGTGCTGCGCCGCTCGCTGCATTACGCGCTTTCCGATGCGGCCCGGGCCGTGGGCGTGCTGGTGCGCCAGATCGGCGGCGTGCGCACCCTGCGCGACTACCCCGGCAGCGGCCGCGACCCGCTGGTACCCGTGCCGGCCTCGGTGCAGCGCGCGGCGCTGGAGGTCATCGCCAAGGCGGTGCTGGCCACCGACGGGCTCACCCTGTCGGCGCCGCTGCAGCGGCGCCTCGCGCCCGACTACCTGGAGCGCGCCGAAACCGGCCTGGCCACGGACTACTCCGTGCCAGGCCGGCTGCTCGAGCTCCAGCGCGGCGTGCTTGGCTATCTCATGAGCGAGTGGGTCGCCCACCGCCTGCTCGACAGCGTGGGCAAGTTCGACCACCCGGCCGAGGCCTTCCAGCTGCGCGAGCTGTACGAGCGGCTGGCCGACGACGTGTGGGCTGAGCTGAGGGCCGGCGGCCCCATTGCGCCGGCCCGGCGCGAACTGCAGCGCGAGCACCTGAACCGCCTGGCCCTGATGGCGCTGCGGCCGGCCGGCCGAGTGGACGCGCGCGGCATGCTGCGCGAACAGGCACGGCAGTTGTTGCCGCGCCTCGAGACGGCGGCCCGACGCAAGGGGCTGGACGAAGACACGCGCGTGCACCTGGCCGACAGCGCCGAGACGCTGCGGCGCGCCTTGTCCGCGGCGCTGCCGCGTCTGGGCCTGTAGCCACCGCGGCGGGCCGGCACCGCTGCCAGAGTACCCGGCGGGCGGCGCGGCCCCGCCGTCTGGCCACACACCGCCTCCGGGGCGCGCAATCCGGTGTCTCATCGCACGCGGCTTGGTGGCGTCGCGCGCGGTCGCTATCGTGGCGGCATGTCCCCTTCGCCCCCGCCGCCCGCCGCCCCGGCACCCGCCCCGCCAGGGCTGGCACGCAAGGTGCTCGCATCACTGAACGCCGGCAGCCTCGGGCTGGCCATCGGCTTCGGCGTCACGGCCGCGATCCTCTTCGCGCCGATGTTCAAGACGTCCTTCCCCGAGCTGCTGGGCCGCACGTTGTTCCTGGCCATGTGGCTGCTGCTGGTGTTCGTGGCCACGCAGCACATGCCCGAGCGCTGGTTGCCGCGCTGGTGGCCGCGGTGGTTGTTCACGTTGATTGCCGTGGCGCTGGCTGCGCCGCTGGGCACCTTCGGCGTCTACATGGCCTCGGTGGGCGGCAACCTCGAGCTGTTTCTCGAAAGCGAGCCGCGCATCCGTGGCTTCGTGATCATCGCCAGCACGGCGCTGGGCCTCGGCCTGTTCATCACGCTGATGGCGCAGGTGCGCGAGCGCGAGGCGCGCAGCCGTTCGCTGGCGCTGCAGCTCGAACTCGAGCGCAGCCGGCTCGAACGCCAGTCGCTCGACGCGCGGCTCGCCCTGCTGACCGCGCAGATTGAACCGCACTTCTTGTTCAACACGCTGGCCAACGTGCAGGCGCTGGTGGAAAGCGGTTCGCCGCGCGCCGCCCCGGTGCTTCAGCATCTGATGGCGTACCTGCGCGCCGCGATGCCGCGGCTGCGCGAGCACGAGGCGACGCTCGGCCGCGAACTCGCCCTCGTGCGCGCCTACCTCGAGCTGATGGCCATGCGCATGCCCGACCGCCTGCGTCACGAAACCCGCACCGACCCCGCGCTGGACGCCGAGCCATTTCCCTCGATGGCCCTGCTCACGTTGGTGGAGAACGCCGTGCGGCACGGCGCAGACCCCTCGGAGGAAGGCGCCGCCATCGAGGTCGGCAGCCGGCGCGACGCCGACGGCTCCTGGCGCGTGTGGGTGGCCGACACCGGGCCTGGCCTGGCCGAGCACAGCGCACCCGGCACCGGGCTGGCCAACCTGCGCGAACGACTGGCAGGGCAATTCGGCGCGCGAGCGCGGCTGGAACTCACCGAGAACCGCCCGCACGGTCTGCGCGCCGAGATCGTGGTGGACGCCGCATGAGCGCGCCGGGCCGCTCCCAAGCGCTCATCCCGCAGCGCGCAGCGCGCAGGGTAGTCCAGTGACCCCCCCGGCCCCACAGGCCCAGGCAGCCGCCCCCACCGCGCTGGTGGCCGACGACGAGCCTCTGCTGCGCGAGCGCCTCATCGACCACCTGCGGCGCGCGTGGCCCGAACTGCAGGTGGTGGCGCAGGCCCGCAACGGCCGCGAGGCGATCGAGCGCTTTGACGAGGCGCCCTGCGACATCGCCTTTCTGGACATCCACATGCCGGGCCTGAACGGCCTGGAAGCCGCGCGCGCGATCGGCGCACGGGCCTTGCTGGTGTTCGTCACCGCGTTCGAGCAGTACGCCGTCACCGCCTTCGAGCGCGGCGCGCTCGACTACCTCGTCAAGCCATTCGACGAGGCCAGGCTGGCCGCCACCGTGCAACGCCTGCGCGAGCGGCTTCAGGAACGCGCGCAGGCGGGGCGCGGCCCGGCCGATGCCGCAGCGGGTATGACCGCCGCCTCACCTGCCGCCGCCGCCACCGTAGCCGCCGCAGCGGCCATCGAGCCGTTGCTCGAGGAACTGGCCGGGCACCTTCGGCAGCAGGCGGCGCCGCGCAAGCACCTGCAGTGGATCAAGGCCTCGGTCGGCCCGAACCTGCGCCTGATCCCGGTGGACGAGGTGGTCTTCCTGCGTTCGGACGAGAAGTACACACTCGTGGTGTGGGCGGGCGGCGAGGCCCTCATCCGCAAGACGATTCGCGAACTGGCCGACGAACTGGACCCTGAACGCTTCGTGCAGATCCACCGCTCGGTGATCGTCGCGCTGCCGCACGTCAGCCACGTGGTCCGCCACAGCAACGAGACCGCGGAGGTGCACCTGCGCGGGCGTACCGAGGTGCTGCCGGTCAGCCGCAGCTGGCTGCACGTGTTCAGGCAGATGTGAGCAGTGCCCTCGCCAGGCGAGAGGCACCCGGGGCAGGCGGAGCCCCTACACCGCGGCGGTAACGACCACTTCGATCCTCCACTCGGGCTTGGCCAGCGGCGCCTGAACGGTGGCTCGCGGTGGCGTGTGGCCCGGCGCCACCCACGCGTCCCATACGGCGTTCATGCCCGCGAAGTCGGCCAGGTCGGCCAGGAAGATCTGGCACATCACGATCTTCGTCTTGTCGGTGCCGGCCCGGGCGAGCAGCCGGTCCACGGCCGCCAGCACCTGGCGCGTCTGGCCACCGATGTCCTGCGAGCCGTCGTCGGCCACCTGGCCGGCCAGCCAGGCGATGCCGTTGTGCACTGCCATCTCCGACATGCGCGCACCGACGTCGAAGCGTTGAACCATGGTCAATGTCCCTTTCGATGGTGGCCGTGATCGTGCATGTGCTGATCCGCGGCCGCTTTCGGCTTGTCGTGCGGGCCGTGCCCGCCGTGCACCTTGCCGGGCGGCTTGCCGTGCCGGGCCGCACCCCCGGCCCCTGCCGGCGCCGCCTTCTGGCCGAGCCTGGACTCCGTGCCGGCCAGCAGCTTGCGGATGTTCGCTTCGTGCCGCCACACCAGCAGCAGGCTCATCACGGCGATGGCCAGCAGCGCCGGCTCCACGCCCCAGATCAGTGCCTGATAGAACGGCGCGAACACCGCCGACACCAGCGACGCCAGCGACGAGTAGCGGAAGAAGAAGGCGATGATCACCCAGGTGGCCAGCGTCGCCGCGCCGAGCCAGGGGTTCAGGCCCAGCAGTGCGCCGGCAGCGGTGGCCACGCCCTTGCCGCCCTGGAACCTGAAGAACACCGGCCACAGGTGGCCGAGGAACGCGGCCAGCCCGGCGAACGCCGCGGTGCCTTCCCCGAGCCCGAAGCGCGGGCCGTACAGCAGCACCAGCAGCACGGGCACGTAGCCCTTCAAGGCATCGAAGGCGAGCGTCAGGACGGCCGCCGCCTTGTTGCCCGAGCGCAGCACGTTGGTGGCGCCCGGGTTGCCCGAGCCGTAGCTGCGGGGGTCGGCCAGGCCCATGGCGCGGCTGATGATCACGGCGAAGGACAGCGAGCCGATCAGGTAGCTTGCCGCCAGCGCCAGCGCGGCGGCCGCGGGGAAAGGAAGGTCTGCGCTCGTCATGGGGCGCGCAGTGTAGGTGCTGGGCGCCGGCTGCCCCATCCGGGCGCGCCCGGGCGCCGGGCGCTGTGCGGCCCGCGTCGCAGCGCTGCCGGCCGGCCGGCGGGCACACCTTCAGAGCGCACAGCGGACGACGCGGGCGGCGAGGTGGTCGACCAGTACCGCCGGCGCGATGCCGACAAGATAGCCGCGGCGGCCGCCGTTGATGTGTACGCGGGGCAACTCCAGCACCGAGGCCTCCACGACGACAGGCATTGCCTTGCGCAACCCGAAAGGCGACGTGCCGCCCACCAGGTAGCCGCTGTGGCGCTGCGCCGCCTCGGGGCTGCACGGTTGCACGCTCTTGGCGCCGATCGCGCGCGCCAGGTTCTTCGTGCTGACCTGGCGGTCGCCGTGCATCAGCACGACCAGTGGCTCTCCCTTGTCGTCCTGCATCACGAGCGTCTTCACGACGGCGTGTTCGTCCACGCCCAGCTGGCGCGCGCTCTCGGCGGTGCCACCATGCTCGACGTATTCGTAGGGGTGCTCGCTGAAGGCGATGCCGTGTTCGCGCAGCCACGCGGTGGCCGGTGTCTCGCTGACGTGCCTGTCCTTGCGCGCCATGACCGGGCTTGCGCGCAGCCGGCTAGCCGCGCGCGTACCAGAGCGCCGCAAAGAAGTGGCAGCAGCTGCCGGCCAGCACGAAGACGTGGAAGACGAAATGCGCGTAGCGCACCCGGTGGTCGAACAGGAAGACGATCGCGCCCAGCGTGTAGCACGCGCCGCCGGCCACCAGCCAGGCCAGGCCCGCGACGGCGATGCGCTCGGCCATCCACGGCGCGGCGACCACCACCACCCAGCCCATCGCGACATACAGGCCGGTGGAAACCCACGGGTGCTGCAGGCGGTCGAGCAGCTTCACCGTCACGCCGAACGCCGCCATGCCCCACACCACGCCGAACAGCGCCCAGCCCCACGCGCCGTGCATCGCGCCCAGCGTGAACGGCGTGTAGGTGCCGGCGATGAAGACGTAGATCGCCGCATGGTCCAGGCGGCACAGCCACCGCTTGGCGACGCCGGCCGGCAGCGCGTGGTACACGGTGGACACGAGGTACAGCAGGACCATCGTGCCGGCGAAGATGCTCGCCCCCACGACGTCGGCCGCAGCGCCGTGGCGAGCTGCCGTCCACACGAGGATCGGCAGCGAGGCCACGGCCAGCAGGAACCCCAGGCCGTGGCTCACCGCGTTGGCGACCTCTTCGCCCAACGACTGCGCCCGCGCGGCGGCGGGAGCCCGGCCTGCCGCGCCAGGCAAGCGGCGTTCGAGCGCGCGCGGCTCAGTCACCTTCCACCCACTCGATCTGCGCGCCCAGGGCCCGGATGTTCTCGGCGAAGCGAGGGTGCGCGCGGCGGATCGGCGCGGCGTTCTTGATCACCGATTTGCCCGGGATGCTGGCCGCCAGCATCAGCAGCGCGATGGCCACGCGGATGATGTAGGGGCTTTCCACTTCGGCCGGGGCGAGCGGCTTGCCGCCGAAGGTGATGATGCGGTGCGGGTCGGCCATGAAGGCATGGGCACCGAACTTCGACAGCTCCGAGGTCCAGCCCATCGCACCTTCGTAGACCTTGTTCCAGAACATCACGCTGCCCTCGGCACGCGCGCCCAGCGCCACGAAGATCGGCAGCAGATCCACCGGAAGATACGGCCAGGGCGCCGCCTCGACCTTCTGCAGGATGTTCTGCGTGAAAGGCGGCTTCACGCGCAAGGGCCCTTCCACCACTGTGTGCGACCAGCCGCCCTCGTGCACCACCTGCACACCGAACTTGGCGAAGGTGCGGTCGATGAGCGGAAACTGCTCGGGGGCCGAATTCTTCACCGCGACCCGGCCGCCGGTGATGGCACCCAGCGCCATGAAGGTGACGGCCTCGTGGAAGTCTTCGGCGAAGCGGAACTCGCCGCCGCCGAGCCGGCCCACGCCATGCACCGCGAGGCGCGAGGTGCCGATGCCCTCGATGCGCGCGCCCAGCAGGGTCATGAAGCGGCAGAACTCCTGGACATGCGGCTCGCTGGCGGCATTCATCAGCGTACTCGTGCCTTCGGCCAGCGCTGCGCACAACACGAAGTTCTCCGTGGTGGTGACGCTCGCGTAGTCGAGCCAGTGATGGTTGGCCTTCAAGCCCCTCTCGCTGCCGCCCTCCACCCGCATCACCAGCGCATCACGCCGGCGCAGCACCTGGGCCCCGAAGCGCTCCATCACCTCCACGTGCGGGTCGATCTCGCGCACGCCCAGCGTGCAGCCTTGGACATCGTTTTCGATACGCGCCACGCCGAAGCGCGCCAGCAGCCCCGGCACCAGCATGATCGAACTGCGCATCTCCTCGGGCAGGTGGTGCCGTTCGGGGTCGAACTGCGTCGCCTCGTGCCGCACGTCGAGCACGCCGCGCGCGTAGTCCACCGCCACCTCGCTGCCCAGCGTGCGGAAGATGTCCAGGATCTTGCGCACGTCGGTGGTCTCGGGGATGCCGACCAGGCGCACCGGCTCGCGCGTCAGCAGCGTGGCGCAAAGGATCGGCAGCACGGCGTTCTTGTTGGCCGAAGGCACGATGCGGCCTGCAAGCGGCGTGCCGCCGTGGACGATGAGGTTGGACATGGGGTGGGATTGTCGCCGCTCGGACCGCGGTGGGGGTCTTGGCGGGGCACGTTGCCTCGTGGGCCGTGTTGCTTGCTTTCCTTGCCGGGTGCTACTTCCGCGCAGCCGGGTCCCGCCCCGGCGGGCGGGTTACTTTCTTTGCTGGGCCAAAGAAAGTAACCAAAGAAAGGCCCTCTGGGCGCGCCGGCCAGGGGTGACCAGCCGGTCGGCAGCTCGGAGGCCGCTGTGGCTTCGGCGAGCCTATTGAGTTGTGCCTTCGTTGATGGGCGCCGTGGTTGCCGAGAGGTTGTCATGGTCTGTTGGCTTGCGTCACCTCGAGGACGGGCGCTGCCGCCGAGTTCATCAGGCACCAGCCTTCGAGCACGGCGAGGTGGCGCATCCCACGCGGCAGCCGGCGCACGCCGCGACAACAACATCGCACTCGCCACTGCGCCCACCGACGAAGGCACTACCCAGTAGGCCTGCCGAAGCCAAGACGGCCACCGAGTCGCCACCCGATCCGGCACCCCGAGTCGGCGCGCCAAGAGGGCCTTTCTTTGGTTACTTTCTTTGGCCCAGCAAAGAAAGTAACCCGCCCGCCGGGGCGGGACCCGGCTGGGTGGGAGTAGCACCCGGCCAACCAGGCGAGAAAAGCCCCCTATCCGGGCGCGGCACCCGGCGCACTCGGTACCTGCCGCGCTCGCTCCTCCTCCTGCAGCCGCAGCACCCGCCTTTGCACCTTCCCCGTCGTCGTCATCGGCAACGCCGAAATGAACTCGATCTCCTTCGGGTACTCGTACGGCGCGAGTCGCCCGCGCACGTGCTGCTGCAGTTCCTCGACCAACCCCGCATCGCCGGCCCGCGCCTCGAAGCCCGCGGCCAGCACCACATAGGCCTTGACCAGCGCGCCACGCTCGTCATCGGGCTTGGGCACCACCGCCGCGTTGGCCACCGCCGGGTGCTTCACCAGGCAGTTCTCGATCTCGCTGGGCCCGATGCGGTAGCCCGCGCTCTTGAACATGTCGTCGCTGCGCCCCTGGTACCAGAGGTAGCCCTGCCCGTCCATCACGGCGGTGTCGCCGGTGCGGCACCAGCTGGCGGCGGGGTCACCGGTGTATTTGGCCCGCGTGGCTGCGTCGTTGCGCCAGTAGCCCAGGAAGAACACCGGGTCAGGGTGGCCGTGCCGGTCGAGCCGGTGCACGGCCACGTCGCCCGGCGCGCCCGGCGGGCACTCGCGCCCATCGTCGTCGATGACGGCCACGCGGTGCCCGGGGTAGCCGCGGCCCATGCTGCCGGCGCGCGCCGGCCAGGCGGCATGGCGGCGGGCGTCGCGCCCGACATAGCTGCCGCAGTTGCCGACGATGTAGTTGATCTCCGTCTGGCCGAACATCTCGTTGACGGTGACACCCAGCGCCTCGCGGCACCAGCCGAATACCGTGTCGCCCACGGCCTCGCCCGCGCTCATGATGGCGCGCAGCGCCAGGCGGTGCTGCCGCCCCGGCTCGGGCATCGCCTTCATCATCGCCTTCAGCGCGGTGGGGAAGAGGAAGCTGTGCGTGACGCGGTGGCGCACCAGCAGTTCGAAGGCCCGCTCGGGCGAGAACCGCCCCTGCCAGGCAACGATGCGCCGGCCGAAGAAGAGGCTGGGCAGCAGCGCATCCATCAACCCACCGGTCCAGGCCCAGTCGGCCGGGCTCCAGAACACCTCGTCGGACGTGCGCGGGTCGCCCAGGCCGAACCAGTTCTGGCTGCACACGAAGCCGCTGAGGTTGCCGATGAGCGCGCGGTGCGGAATCAACGCGCCCTTGGGCGGGCCGGTGGTGCCGCTGGTGTAGATGAGCACGGCGGGGTCGTCGGCCGAGGTGTCCACCGCGGCGAACTCGTCGCGCCCAGCGGCCAGCAGCGGCTCCCAGTCGTGGTCGCCCTGCCCGGCCGCCGCGCCCACCGCCACCACCACTTCCAACGCAGGGCACTGGGAGCGCACCGAGCGCAGGCTGGCGATGGACGACTCATCGGCCAGCGCCACCCGCGCCTCGCTGTCCTGCAGGCGGTAGGCCAGCGCGTCAGGACCGAACAGCATCGACAGCGGCATCGCCACCGCACCGAGCTGGTACACGGCGATGTGCGCCACGGCCGTCTCTGGGCGCTGCGGCATGACGATGGCCACGCGGTCGCCGCGCCGCACCCCCAGGCGGCGCAGGGCCGCCGCAAGGCGGTTCGCGCCGGCTTGCAGGTCGGCGAAGCTGAGCACACCGCTGCCGCCCCCTTCAGCTTGCCATGCCACGGCCACGTGGGCCTCGCTGCCGGCCCGGCGCGCCCAGCGCGCGCAGCAGGCCTCGGCGATGTTGAAGCGGGGCGGTACCTGCCAGCGCAGGCCGGCGTGCATGCGCTCGTAGGCGTCCGGGCAGGCCGCCTTCGCGCCTGCATTCGTGGTGGCCGCCGTGCGCGGCGCGGCACTGCCGCCCAGTGAGCTAGTTCCCATCAATCCAGCTTAAGTCCGCGTCGGTCGCCGCGCAGCCCGTGGCAACCCCGTGAACAGCCGCAGCCGCACCGCCCCTCAGCGGCGCGAACGGTCAAGTTCCAGGCCCACCGGCCGAAAGCGCTGGCACGAGCGGCGAGCCGGGCAGGCCGCTGCGCCGAATGCCCCACCGAGCGCCGATGAACTACGCCGCCCTTTCCACCGTCCGACACCGCGTCCGCCTGGGCGAGCCCCTGCCCTTCAGCGTGCGCGACGCCGACCGCACGCTGCTACTGGCCCGCGGCTTCACGCTGAGGAGCCAGGCGCAGCTGGACTCGCTGATGAACCGCGGCGCGCTGGTCGACCTGGCCGAGCTGCTTACCGACCGCGAGCGTGCCGCGCAGGCCCCGCGCGGGGAGCTGCCGCGCCTGTGGAACCAGGCCGCCGAGAAGCTCGGCCACGCGTTGCTCGAGGCCAAGACCGAGACGTTTGCCGCGGCGCTGGACGACACCGTCGGCCCAGCAATGACGCTGGTCGAGCGCGACCCCGACCTGGCGATCTTCCAGGTCCTCAGCCAGGGCGCCTGCGTCGACGCCGCCTACGGCGTGCGCCGTTCATTGCACTCGGCCATCACGGCCTGCCTCGTGGCCCAGCGCCTGGCGTGGCAGCCTGGCGAGGTGGAGCGCGCGTTCAAGGTCGCGCTGACGATGAACATCTCGATGCTGGCGCTGCAAGGCGAACTGTCGCGCCAGCGCACGCCGCCCACGCCGGAGCAGCGGGTGCAGTTGCAGTCGCACCCCATGCGCAGCGTGCAGATGCTCCAGCGCGCCGGCATCACCGATGCCGAATGGCTGCGGGCCGTGTTGCAGCACCACGAGGTGGAAGACGGCAGCGGCTACCCCAGTGGCCGCACCGACCCATGCGAACTGGCCTCGCTGGCCCGCCGCGCCGACATCTACACCTCCAAGCTCTCGGCCCGCAGCACGCGCGATGCGATGGCCGCCGACGCCGCCGGCCGAGCCATCTTCATGCAGGACCCGTCGCACCCGATGACGCAGGCACTGGTCAAGGAGTTCGGCATCTACCCGCCGGGCAGCCTGGTACGGCTGGGCTCGGGCGAAGCCGCCATCGTCGTGCAGCGCGGCCCGACCGTGACCACCCCCGTCGTGGCCTGCTTCACCGACGCCGGAGACCGGCCGCTGAAGGCGCCGTACCGCGTGGCCACCTCGGAACCGGGGCGCGGCGTGGTGGGCTTGTTGCACCCGGCGACGCCGCAGCCTCCTGCCGGCGTGCTGGCCGCCGCACTGGCCGGCTGACTACCGCCGCCGGGGCGGCCGAGCATCCTTCAGCCGCCGCCGAAACGCAGCAGCGCATCGCCCGTCATGCGGCAGATGCGCCAGTCGGGAAGCACCTTGGCGCCCATGCGCTCGTAGAAGCGGATGGCGCTCTCGTTCCAGTCGAGCACCGTCCACTCGAAGCGTCCGTAGCCGCGCTCCACGGCCAGCGTGCCCAGGTGCTCCAGCAGCAAGCGGCCCAGCCCGAGCTCGCGGAAGGCCGGCTGCACGAAGAGGTCTTCGAGGTGCAGCCCGGGCTTGCCCAGAAAGGTGCTGAAGCTGGTGAAGAACAGCGCGAAGCCCACCACGCGGGGCTCGCCCTCGAGCTCGAGCTCGGCCACCACCGCCTCGATCACAGGCCGCGGGCCGAACAGGTGCGGGTGCAGCGACTCGGGCGTGACGACGACCATGTGCTCCAGGCGCTCGTAGGCCGCGAGTTCGCGAATCAGCATCACCAGCGCAGGCAGGTCGGCGGGTGCGGCCGCCCGCAGGCGTGGGGGCTGCGGGTCCAGGGCAAGCGGCAGGGTCGGCATGGCGGGCGATTGTCGCGGGCCGCCGGCCGAGTTCGATCCGGGCTGATCCGAAGTTTCATCCGGAAAACGGTGGAGACCCCCCGGCCCCGGGGCGAGTGCGCCGATACTCCGCCCGGCCGTGTGCATGCCGCTGCAAGTGGCAGTGCCCCCGACCGATGACATGACCGGCGATACCACCCAACCCATCTACCGCCCGACGTGCCCTGCGGACCCGCGTTTCGTGCGCGTGCGCGGCCTTGACTACCACGTGTACTGCTGGGGTCAGCCCGGCGCCGAGCCGCCACTGGTGCTGCTGCATGGCTGGATGGACGTGGGCGCGTCGTTCCAGTTCGTCGTCGATGCGGCGCAGGCCACTGGGTTGGCCGGCCGCTGGATCATCGCGCCCGACTGGCGCGGCTTCGGGCTCACGCAGGCGCCGCAACCCATCGACAGCTACTGGTTCCCCGACTACCTCGGCGACCTGGACGGGCTGCTGCCCGCCTTGGGCATCGATGGGCCGATCGACCTGCTTGGCCACAGCATGGGCGGCAACGTGGTGATGACCTACGCCGGCGTGCGGCCCTCTCGCGTGCGCAGACTGGTCAACCTCGAAGGCTTCGGCCTGCCGCGCACCGAGCCGCACCAGGCCGCCCGCCGCATGGCCCAGTGGCTCGACGCGCTGGCCGAGCCGCAGGAAATGAAGAGCTACGCCAGCCGCGACGAGGTGGCCGAGCGGCTGCGCAAGAACAACCCGCGGCTCGCGGCCGACAAGGCCTGCTGGCTGGCGCCGCACTGGTCGCACCTGGGCGAGGACGGGCGGCATCGCATCCTCGGCGACCCTGCGCACAAGCGGCCCAACCCGGTGCTCTACCGCGTCGAGGAGCACCTGGAGACCTGGAAGTGCATCACCGCGCCGCTGCTGTGGGTGGAGGCCGAAGGCTCGCAGCCCGAGGCTTGGTGGGGCGGCCGTTACAGCAAGACCGAGTTCCACCAGCGGCTGGACGCCGTGCGCGACGTGCGGCGCGAGGTGTTGCCCGACTGCGGGCACATGCTGCATCACGACCAGCCCGAGGCGCTGGCCCGGCTGCTGGCCGGCTTCTTGGCAGGCCACAGCGGCCGATAAAATCGCCGCCCATGGACACCGAAGAAATCAACGCCATCGGCACCCTGCTGGCCGATCTCTCCTCACGCACCGAGCAACTTCGGGGGTATCTTTGACTACGACCGCAAAGCCCTGCGGTTGAACGAAGTCAACGCCGCGCTGGAGAACCCCGCGGTCTGGAACGAGCCCAAGCGCGCGCAGGAGCTTGGCAAGGAGAAGAAGACGCTGGAGACGGTGGTCGGCACCCTCGGCCACCTGCAGCGCAACCTGGCCGACAACACCGAGCTCTACGAGATGAGCAAGGCCGAAGGCGACGAGCCCGGCCTCAGGCACATCCTGGACGAGGCGCGCTCGTTGCAGCAGGAGGTGGAACAGCTGGAGTTCCGCCGCATGTTCAACAACCCGGCCGACCCGCTGAACTGCTTCGTCGACATCCAGGCCGGCGCCGGCGGCACCGAGGCGATGGACTGGGCGCAGATGCTGCTGCGCCAGTACCTCAAGTACTGTGAGCGCAAGGGCTTCAAGGCCGAGGTGCTGGAAGAGACCGAAGGCGACGTCGCCGGCATCCGCAGCGCCACGCTGAAGGTCGAAGGCGATTACGCGTTCGGCCATCTGCGCACCGAGACCGGCGTGCACCGGCTGGTGCGCAAGAGCCCGTTCGACAGCGGTGGCGGCCGGCACACGAGCTTCGCCAGCCTCTTCGTCTACCCCGAAGTCGACGAGTCGATCGAGGTCGAGATCAACCCCGCCGACGTGCGCACCGACACGTTCCGCGCCAGCGGTGCCGGCGGCCAGCACATCAACAAGACCGACTCGGCGGTGCGGCTGACGCACCTCCCCACGGGCATCGTGGTGCAGTGCCAGAACGACCGCAGCCAGCACCGCAACCGCGACGAGGCCTGGCAGATGCTCAAGAGCCGCCTGTACGAGCACGAGATGCGCAAGCAGCGCGAGGCGCAGCAAAAGCTCGAAGACAGCAAGACCGATGTCGGCTGGGGCCACCAGATCCGCAGCTACGTGCTCGACCAGAGCCGCATCAAGGACCTGCGCACGAGTGTGGAGATCAGCAACACGCAAAAGGTGCTGGACGGCGACCTCGACGCGTTCATCGAAGCGAGCCTCAAGCAGGGCCTGTAGCCGAAGCGGCCAGCAGCGGCCAGCAGTGGCCGTGAGCAGCCGCCGCGGACCGCGCACCGCCACGGCACCTGCGGCCACCGACCCCACCCCAGAAGAAGACCCCAAGGAGACACGCAGCATGCTGCGAGAAGCCACCGCCACGCTGGTGCGCCGCGAAGACTACGCAGCGCCGGCGTACTTCATCCGCGCCATCGAGCTCACCTTCGACCTCGACCCGGCCAAGACCATCGTCGCCAGCAAGCTGCGCCTCGAACGCAACCCGGCCGCGCCGCGCGGGCCGCTCGTGCTGCACGGCGAGGAGCTGACGCTGCTGCGCTGCCTGGCCGACGGCCAGAGCGTGTCGTTCCGGCACGAAGGCGGCAACCCCGGCGGCAACCTCGTGATCGACAACCCGCCCGAGGCCGATGCGTTCACGCTGGAGCTGCGCAACACCTGCCACCCCGACAGGAACACCGCGCTGTCGGGTCTGTACACCAGCGGCGGGGGGTTCTTCACGCAGTGCGAGGCCGAGGGTTTCCGCCGCATCACCTATGGCCTCGACCGGCCCGACGTGATGGCGGTCTACACCGTCACGCTGCGCGCCGACGCGGCGCGGTACCCGGTGTTGCTCTGCAACGGCAACCTGGTCGAGGAGGGGACGCTCGAGAACGGCCGTCACTTCGCGACCTGGCACGACCCGCACCCGAAGCCGAGCTACCTCTTCGCACTGGTGGCCGGCAACCTGGTGGCGCGAGAGCAGCGCATCCGCGCGCGCAGCGGCCGCGAACACCTGCTGCAGGTGTACGTGCGCCCGGGCGACCTCGAGAAGACCGAACACGCCATGAACTCGCTGGTGGCCAGCGTGGCGTGGGACGAGGCGCGCTTCGGGCTGAGCCTCGACCTGGAGCGCTACATGGTCGTCGCCGTCGAGGACTACAACGGCGGCGCGATGGAGAACAAGGGGCTCAACCTCTTCAACACCAAGTACGTGCTCGGCAGCGCCGCCAGCGCCACCGACGCTGACTTCGCCGGCATCGAAAGCGTCATCGCGCACGAGTACTTCCACAACTGGACCGGCAACCGCGTCACCTGCCGCGACTGGTTCCAGCTGTCGCTGAAGGAGGGCCTCACCGTCTTCCGCGACCAGGAGTTCAGCGCCGACATGGCCGGCGCAGGCCCGGTCGGCGGGGTCGGTGCCCCGGACTCGGGCCGGGCCGTGCAGCGCATCGAAGACGTGCGCCGACTGCGCAGCCTGCAGTTCCCAGAGGACGCCGGGCCGATGGCACACCCGGTGCGCCCCGACGCCTACCTCGAGATCCAGAACTTCTACACCCCCACCGTCTACGAGAAGGGTGCGGAGGTGGTGCGCATGATGCACACGCTGGTCGGCCGCGAAGGTTTCGCACGCGGCATGGCGCTATACGTCCAGCGCCACGACGGGCAGGCGGTAACCTGTGACGACTTCGCGCAGGCGATCGCCGATGCCAACCCCGGCAGCGCGCTGGCCACCCGGCTGGAACCGTTCAAGCGCTGGTACGCGCAGGCCGGCACGCCGCAGGTCACCGCGCGCGGGCAGTGGGATGCGTCGGCGCAGCGCTACACGTTGACATTGAGGCAGAGCTGCGCACCCACGCCCGGCCAGCCGCACAAGCAGCCGTTCGTCATCCCGGTGCTGACTGCACTGCTGGCCGCCGACGGCCGACTCCTCGCCGGCGAGCGGCTGCTCGTGCTCGACGAGGCCGAGCAAAGCTTCGTGTTCCTCGACATCGCCGAGCCGCCGGTGCCATCGGCGCTGCGCGGCTTCTCGGCGCCGGTGAAGCTGGACGACGGGCTGGACGAGACCGGCCGTCTCACGCTGCTGGCGCACGACACCGACGCCTTCAATCGCTTCGAAGCCTGCCAGCGATTGATGCTCGACCGCATGCTGGCGGCCGTGCGTGTGGGCGGCGAACCTGACCTCGACCCGGCGCTGGCCGAAGCACTGCGGGCACTGTTGCGGGCACCCCACCTGGGTGCTCAGTTCAAGGCGCTGGCGCTGACCGCCCCCGACGAACCCTACGTCGCCGAACAGCTGGAAGAAGTCGACCCGCAGCGCGTCCACGCGGTGCGCGAGGGCTGGCGCCGGCGCATGGCCGCGCTGTTGCACGCCGACTGGCAATGGGCGTTCGAGAGCCACCAGGTGCGCCAGGGCTACCGGCCCGGCGTGGAGCAGGCCGGTCGCCGCGCGCTGGCCAACCTGGCGCTGAACCACCTCGTGCTGCACGCGGTGCAAACCGGCGACGAAGGGTGGCCCGGCCGCGCCTACCAGCTCTTCAAGGACGCGGGCAACATGACCGAGCGGCTGGGCGCCGCCGCGGCGCTGATCGAGGCGTGGTCACCGCTGGCGGCGGGGGTGCTCGAGCGCTTTCGCACCATGGCCCATGGCGACGCCCTCGTGCTGGACAAGTGGTTCGCGCTGCAGGCCACGGCCCCCGAGCCCTTGGGCCAAGGCGCCGGCAGCGCTTTCCTGCGAGCCCGCGCGCTGCTGCAGCATCGCGACTTCTCGATGAAGAACCCGAACCGCGTGCGCAGCCTGCTGCTCGGCCTGGCGGCCAGCAACCCGGCCGCGTTCCACCGCGCAGACGCCGCGGGCTATGTGCTGTGGGCCGAGCGCCTGCTCGAGCTCGACGCGCTGAACCCGCAGTTGGCGGCGCGCTTCGCGCGGGTGATGGACCGCTGGCGCTCGCTGGCCGAGCCGTGGCGCAGCGCGGCACGGGAAGCGGTCGCCCGCGTGGCCGCCAGGCCCGATCTCAGCAATGACGTGCGTGAAGTCGTCCAACGCGCGCTGGGCGAGCCGGCGGCATGATCGGCCTTCTCCTGCCCTCCCTGGCCCCCCTGCACTTCAGCACCCCGTCATGAGCAAGCGCGTCAGCCTCACCCAGTACCTCGTCGAAAAGCAGCGCGAGGAGGGCCATATCCCCGGGCAGCTGCGGCTGCTGATCGAGGTGGTGGCACGGGCGTGCAAGCGCATCGCCATCTCGGTGAACAAGGGCGCGCTGGGCGACGTGCTCGGCAGCGCCGGCAGCGAAAACGTGCAAGGCGAGGTGCAGAAGAAGCTGGACGTCATCGCCAACGAGGTGCTGGTGGAAGCCAACGAGTGGGGTGGCCACCTGGCGGCCATGGCCAGCGAGGAGATGGACAGCATCCACGTCGTACCCAACCGCTATCCGCAGGGCGAGTACCTGCTGCTGTTCGACCCGCTGGACGGCAGCAGCAACATCGACGTCAACGTCTCCATCGGCACCATCTTCAGCGTGCTGCGCAAGGTCAGCCATTCGCGCGGGGTGGAGGAAGGCGACTTCCTGCAACCCGGGCGGCAGCAGGCCGCTGCCGGCTACTGTGTCTACGGGCCGCAGACCACCCTCGTGCTGACGGTCGGTGACGGGGTGGCGATGTTCACGCTGGACCGCGAGACCGGCTCGTGGGTGCTGACGCAAGACGGCGTGCGCATTCCGGAGGACACCAAGGAGTTCGCCATCAACATGTCGAACATGCGCCACTGGGCACCGCCGGTGAAGCGCTACATCGACGAGTGCCTGGCCGGCAAGGAAGGCCCGCGCGGCAAGGACTTCAACATGCGCTGGGTGGCCAGCATGGTGGCCGACGTGCACCGCATCCTCAGCCGCGGCGGCATCTTCATGTACCCGTGGGACAGGCGCGAGCCCGACAAGCCCGGAAAGCTGCGCCTCATG
>JAEUPD010000181.1 GCA_016788525.1 Rubrivivax sp. | reverse complement strand
AAGGGCCCGGTGCCGCTGCCCACCCGCATGCAGCGCTTCGACATCCTGCGTTCGCCGCACGTCAACAAGACCAGCCGCGACCAGTTCGAGATCCGCACGCACCAGCGCCTGATGGACATCGTCGACCCGACCGACAAGACCGTGGACGCGCTGATGAAGCTCGACCTGCCGGCTGGCGTGGACGTCGAGATCAAGCTGCAGTGACGGGAGAGAAGGCGAGGTAGCGGCTTCGGCTATACTTCGCAGCTTTCCTCGCCCACGCGGGGAAAGCTCAATCCGCCCCGGCCAATCGATGTCGGGAACGTGAACAAGGCCGCTGCGCGCCCAAGGTGCGCAGCGCTGGAGAAATGACCATGAGTCTGAGCGAACAGCTCGGCCTGCTCGGTCGGAAGGTGGGCATGATGCGCATCTTCACGGACGATGGCGATGCCATCCCCGTGACGGTGCTGGACGTGTCCAACAACCGCGTCGCGCAGGTCAAGACGGCGGCCACCGACGGCTACAACGCCTTGCAGGTGGCGTACGGCAAGCGCAAGGCGAGCCGCGTCAACAAGCCCGAAGCCGGGCACCTGGCCAAGGCCGGCGTCGAGCCGGCCCAGTTGCTGCAGGAGTTCCGCGTCACCGCCGAGGTGGCGGGCCAGCACAAGCCGGGCTCGGTGGTGCCGGTCACCATCTTTGCCGCCGGCCAGAAAGTCGACGTGCAGGGCACCTCCATCGGCAAGGGATTCGCCGGCACCATCAAGCGCCACAACTTCAGTTCGCAGCGCGCGTCGCACGGCAACAGCCGCTCGCACAACGTGCCGGGCTCGATCTCCATGGCGCAGGACCCGGGCCGCGTCTTTCCGGGCAAGAAGATGACGGGCCACATGGGCGACGAAACCGTCACCACTCAGAACCTGGATGTGGTTCGCGTGGACGAGGCCCGCTCGCTTCTGCTGGTGAAGGGCGCGGTGCCGGGCTCGAAGAACGGCTTCGTCACCGTGCGCCCGGCGGTCAAGGCCCGCGCCGTCAAGGTGGCTGCGCCGGTCGAAGCCAAGACCGAAGCGAAGAAGAAGTAAGGGAGCCGGACGATGCAACTCGAGCTCCTCAATGAACAGGGCCAGGCCACGAGCAAGGTCGACGCACCGGACACCGTGTTCGCGCGCGACTACAACGAGGCCCTGGTCCACCAGGTGGTCGTCGCCTACCAGGCCAACGCGCGCCAGGGCACCCGCTCGCAGCTCACGCGCAGCGAGGTCAAGCACTCGACCAAGAAGCCGTTCCGCCAGAAGGGCACGGGCCGCGCCCGCGCCGGCATGACCAGTTCGCCACTGTGGCGCGGGGGCGGCCGCATCTTCCCGAACAAGCCGGACGAGAACTTCTCGCACAAGGTCAACAAGAAGATGTACCGCGCCGGCATGGCCAGCATCCTGTCGCAGCTCGCGCGCGACGGGCGTCTGGCGGTGGTCGACGGAATCAGGATCGAGGCGCCCAAGACCAAGCTGCTGGCGGCCAAGTTCAAGGCCATGGGCCTGGGCACGGGCCACGCCAACTCGGTGCTCGTCATCGCCGACCAGGTGGACGACAACCTGGCACTGGCGTCGCGCAACCTGCCCAACGTGCTGGTGGTGGAGCCGCGTTACGCCGACCCGCTCTCGCTCGTGCACTACAAGAAGGTGCTGGTCACCAAGGGCGCGATCGAGCAGCTCAAGGAGATGTTCGCATGAGCGGCGCACCCAAGAAATTCGACGAAGGGCGGCTGGCTCAGGTGATCGTCGCCCCGATCATCTCCGAGAAGGCCACGCAAGTTGGCGAGAAGCGCAACCAGGTGTTGTTCAAGGTGCTGCGCGACGCCACCAAGCCCGAGATCAAGGCCGCGGTCGAACTGATGTTCAAGGTGCAGGTCGCCGAGGTGAACACGCTCAACCAGAAGGGCAAGGTCAAGCGCTTCGGCCGCACCATCGGCCGTCGCGACCACGTCAAGAAGGCCTACGTGTCGCTGAAGCCGGGCCAGGAGCTCAACTTCTCCGGGGAGGCCGCGTAATGGCCGTCGTCAAAGTCAAGCCCACCTCGCCCGGCCGCCGCGCCGTGGTGAAGGTGGTGCACTCGCACCTGCACAAGGGCGCGCCGGAAGCTTCGCTGCTCGAGCCGCAGAAGCAGAACGCCGGCCGCAACAACCGCGGCATCATCACGATGCGCCACAAGGGCGGTGGCCACAAGCACCACTATCGCGTGGTCGACTTCCGCCGCAACAAGGACGGCATCCCGGCCAAGGTCGAGCGCATCGAGTACGACCCGAACCGCACCGCGCATATCGCGTTGCTGTGCTACGCCGACGGTGAGCGCCGCTACATCATCGCGCCGCGCGGGGTGGAAGCGGGCGCCACGCTGGTCAGCGGTGCCGAGGCGCCGATCAAGGCCGGCAACACGCTGCCGATCCGCAACATTCCGGTGGGCTCTACCATCCACTGCGTCGAGATGCTGCCCGGCAAGGGCGCGCAGATCGCGCGTTCGGCCGGGTCCAGCGTCACGCTGATGGCGCGTGAAGGCACCTACGCCCAGGTGCGGTTGCGCTCGGGCGAGGTGCGCAAGATCCACATCGACTGCCGCGCCACGATCGGCGAGGTCAGCAACGAAGAGCACAGCCTGCGTCAGTACGGCAAGGCCGGCGCCCGCCGCTGGCAGGGCATCCGTCCCACGGTGCGTGGTGTGGCGATGAACCCCATCGATCACCCGCACGGCGGCGGTGAGGGCCGCACCGGCGAGGCGCAGCCGCAGGTCTCGCCGTGGAACACGCTGACCAAGGGCTACCGCACGCGCAGCAACAAGCGCACGCAGACGATGATCGTCTCGCGTCGCAAGAAGTGATGAGGGCCTGACGCGATGGC
>JAEUPD010000176.1 GCA_016788525.1 Rubrivivax sp. | reverse complement strand
CGGTGTGCCGGGCCTTCCTGGAGCAGATTCCGAAGAACTGCGACGTCGCCTACATCTTCAACCCCAAGCTCACGGTGCCCGAACTGCTGCAGACCGTGTGCGAGGAGTTCCACGTCAAGCTGCCGCCGCAGCCGGCCGGCGCCGCGCCGCCGACGGTGAAGGACCACGTCGACGCCATCAACCGCTTCCTGCTCGCCTCGCATGCCAAGGGCCGCAGCGCGGTGCTCATCATCGACGAGGCGCAAAGCCTCGCGCCCGACGTGCTGGAGCAGCTGCGGCTGCTGACCAACCTCGAGACGCACGAGCGCAAGCTGCTGCAGATCATCCTCATCGGCCAGCCCGAGCTGCGCGACATGCTGGCCAGCCCCGGCCTCGAGCAGCTCGCCCAGCGCGTCATCGCGCGCTGCCACCTGAGCTCGCTGACTGCCGGCGAGACGGTGCGCTACGTGCAGCACCGCCTGGCGGTGGCCGGGGGCAAGGGCGGCGCGAGCGTTCCCTTCGACCCCGAGGCGATGGCGCGGCTGTTCCAGCTCACCGGCGGCGTGCCGCGGCGCATCAACCTGCTGGCCGGGCGCGCGATGCTCGGGGCCTACGCGCACGGCCGCAGCGTGGTCGACCGCAGCACCGTGGAGAAGGCCGCCGGCGAGGTGTTCGATGTGCGCCGCGGCGGCGGCGCGCGGGCCGCGGCGCGCGCTTCGGGCATGCGGCCGAGGTCTTCGTCGCCGGGGCGCGAGAGCCGGCCGGCGGGGTTTTCGGCCAGCGCCCCGCTGGCAGGCGACGGCGAGGGCGCCCGCCGGCGCAGCCGGACCGCCTGGGCACTGGTGCTCGGCGCGGGGCTCGCGCTCGGCCTGGGCACCAGCACATGGGTGTGGCGCGAGGCCATCTTCGGCGACGGCGCGCGCGGCGCGGCGGGCGCCACGGGTCCGGCCTCCGCGGCCAAGGTGGCGAATGCGGCGAATGCGGCCAATGCCACGGGCATGGCCAATGCGGCGGGGCCCCGGGCCGGCGCCAGCGCGGCAGCCGGTGCAACCGAGCCGCCGGCGGCCGACCGCTTCGACGAACCGGCAGCGCTGCTGGCCGCGGCATGGGTGGACGAGTCGGCGGCCTGGCGCGCGCTGGCGATGGCCTGGCAGTCGCCACTGGGCGCTGGCGACGTGTGCGCCCGCGCGGCCCCCGCCGCGGGGCTGGCCTGCTTTCGCACGCGCGGCGGGCTGGCCGCGGTGCGGCAGGTGGACCGCCCGGGCCTCGTGTGGCTGCGCACCCGCGATGACGCGCCCCCGGTGGTGGCGCTGCTGGTCGCGCTGGACGAACGCGGCATCACGCTGCAGACACAAGGCCGTCACTTCCGCCTCAGCGCCCCGGCGCTGGCCGGCATCTGGCGCGGCGAGTTCGCCACCCTGTGGCGCACGCCGCCCGGCTGGCGCGAGCCGCTGGCTGCGGCATCGGCCCCGGCGCTGCCGGCCAGCACCCGGGCCTGGGTGCAAGAGCGGCTGGCCGAGGCCGGCGTGGGCGACGCCGGCCGGCCGATGCGCGAGCGGCTGTGGAGCTACCAGGTTGCCCGGGGGTTGCCGCCGGACGGCCGGCCGACGCCCACGACGCTGATGCAGCTGGCGCGCGGCGCCCAGACCGCGAACGCCAGCCACGCCACGCCTGCCGCCGGCGTCTCGGCCGAGCCCGTGCTGCTGGCGCATCGGGAAGGACCCGCGGCGCCGTTGCCGCCGCCACCGGGCCGGCCGGCCACGCCCCCGCCCCCTGCCGCCAACGCCACACCGGCGGCCACGCGCGCCCAGCCGGCCACCACGGCCTCCGCGCCGTCCGCCGCATCCGCACCTGGGCGCTGACGCCATGTCGTACATCCTCGACGCCCTGCGTCGTGCTGAAAGCGAGCGCGATCGCGGGCAGGTGCCGGGGCTGAACGCGCAGGCCGAGGCGGCCAGCCTGGGCGAAGGCCCGCCGCCGCGCGCCGCCGGGCTGGGATGGATGGCGCTGGGCGGCGTGGCGTTTGCCAGCGTGTTGGTGGGGTTCGGGTGGTGGATCGCGCGGCCGGCACAGGCGCCAGCGGGGGAAGCGGTGGCGGCTGGGGCTGCCTCCAGCAGGGCCGCGTCGGAGACGGCGCCGCGGCATGCCGGTGGATCTCCCGGCGCTGGGGCCACCGTTGGCGCGCCGCCGGCCGCCGGGCAGGCAGGGCCGGCGTTGCTGGTGGCGCCTGCGGCGCCGCCGCAGCCGCGGGCCCGGACGGCCGCTTCCCAGGCCGGGGCGGGGGCCATGGCTGCGCCGCGGGGGGCCCGCACGGCGGCCGACCCGCTCGTGCCGCCCGTGCAGCGGGCTGCACCAGCGTCGCTGCCGGCACCGGCGGCCCCGCAGGCCGCGGCGCCCGGGGTGCAAAGGGCGGCCGGGGGCGCCGCGCCAGCCGCCACAGGGGCCACACCGCCGGTTGCCGCGGCATCTGCCGTGCCGGCGGCCCGGGCCGGCGCGCCCACGCCGCTGGCCGACCTCGCACCGGCGCTGCGGGCCGAGTTGCCGCAGCTGCACATCGGCGGCGCGATCTACTCAGACCAGCCGACCAGCCGCTTCGTGGTCATCAACGGCCTCGTCGTGCGCGAAGGCGAAACCGCGGCACCCGGCGTCACGCTCGAGCGCGTGGCACCGAAGTCGGCGGTGGTCCGCTGGCGGGAGATGAGGATCGAGCTGCCGCTTTGAGCGGCGCGGTGGTCGCGGCGGACGGTGCGCCGCTGCAAGCATCGACGTCGGCGGTGCTTGCGTCGTCGCCACGGCGATCATGCCGGCGGGGCCTGCCGGGGAGGGCTCTTGCGCCATCGGCCTGAATCCGGCTGCAGCGGGTTCGAGGTGGGTGGCGCGCCAAGGCCGCCGAGTGGTCGGCTCCGCGAATGTCCTCTTCGGGGAGCCCAGCTTCGCTGGCCTCCCCGATGCCCCCTTCATTTCGCTGCGCCGACCACCCGGCGGCCTTGGCGGGCACGAGGATCGGTCGCCGCGCGCTCGTACTGCGCGGCGTGTGCCTGGACCGCGCCACCGGGGTGCCCTGCGCAGCGAAATCAAGGATGCATCTGAGTGCCGTGCGAAGCTGGGCACTCGGAAAAGGACATTCGCGGAGCAGGGCACCCCGGCGGCCCGGTCCCGCCACCACGCAAGCCGTGTGCTGCGATCAACCTCGAGATCAGACCACTCAGTGCCCCGGTTCTGCCTCGACACCGGATGCATCGAGGCGCCGGGGGGGGTGCACCCCACCGCCGCTCCCCCGCAAGACTCAGGGGCCGCCGCTCTCCGCCGCCACCACCGACACGCTGCGCGCGCCCAGCCGCAGCCCCAGTGCCTGGCCCGGCGACCAGCGCTGCTGCACGTCGGGCGAGACGACGAAGATCTCGCCCAGCTCGGTGGCCAGCGTGAGTTCGACGTAGCTGCCGAGGTAGGCCTGCTTCACCAGCCGCGCCGCCAGCGCGTCGGGCGCGGGCGGGCCGACCTGCCACGCCTCGGGGCGCACCGCCACCTTCACCGGCCCGGGCGCCACGTCGCGGTTCGATGCCAGGTGCAGCGGCCCCACCCGCACGCGGCCGTCGGCCAGTGCCTCGCCGGTGAACAGCATCGCCTCGCCCATGAAGCCGGCGACGAACTCGCTGGCCGGTTGCTCGTACAGCTCACGCGGCGAGCCGGCCTGCGCGATGCGGCCGGCATCCATCACGATGATCTGGTCGCTCACCGCCAGCGCCTCGCTCTGATCGTGCGTGACGTAGGCCACCGTGAGGTTCAGGCGCTGCTGCAGCGCGCGGATCTCCTCGCGCATGCTGCGGCGCAGCCGCGCGTCCAGGTTGGACAGCGGCTCGTCGAACAGCATCACGCTGGGCTCCAGCACCAGGCTGCGGGCCACCGCCACGCGCTGCTGCTGGCCGCCGGAGAGCTCGCTCGGGCTGCGCTGGTCGTAGCCGGCCAGGCCCACGCTGTCCATGGCGTTGCGCGCGCGCCGCGCCGACTCGTCTTTGCCCACGCCCGAGACCACGAGGCCGTAGCTCACGTTCTCGATCACGCTCATGTGCGGGAACAGCGCATAACTCTGGAACACCATGCTCACGTTGCGCTCGGCCGGGCCGAGCGTGGTGACGTCGGTGCCGTCGATGAGGATGCGCCCGCCCGTGGGCGCGTCGAGCCCGGCGATCATGCGCAGCGTGGTCGTCTTGCCGCAGCCGCTGGGGCCGAGGATGGTGGTCAGCGTGCCCTTGGGCACGACGAGATCGATGCCCTTCACCACCAGCGGCGAGTCGGCCCCGCCGTAGCGCTTGGTGACGTTGCGGAATTCGATGCCGGCTGCCGTCATGCCGCTGCCTTTCTGCGCCCGAGCTTGCGTTCGCCCACGAGCCACTGGATCGCCATCGTGGCCAGCGACATCAGCACGATCAGCACCGTGCAGTAGGCCAGCGCCACGCCGTAGTCGCCATTGCCGACGCGGCCGATGATGTAGGTGGTGGCCAGTTCGTTCTCCGCGGTGACCAGGAAGATCACCGCCGAGACGGTGGTCATGCTGCGCACGAAGCTGTAGACGAGCGCGGCCACCAGCGCGGGCTTGAGCAGCGGCAGCACCACGCGCTTGAGCGTGGTGGCCGTGCCGGCGCGCAGCATGGTGCTGGCCTCGTCCAGGCTCCTGTCCAGCTGCTTGAAGCTGGCCGTGCCGGCGCGCACGCCCACCGGCAGGTTGCGGAACACGAAGCACAGCACGATGATGAGCCCGGTGCCGGTGAGCTCGAACGGCGGCACGTTGAAGGCGAGGATGTAGCTGACACCGAGCACCGTGCCCGGAATGGCGAAGGCCAGCAGCGCGCCGAACTCGAAGGCGCGCTGGCCGACGAACTGCGTGCGCGCCAGCAGCCAGCTGATGAGCAGGCCGATGCCGGCGCACACGGGTGCGGCGATGGCCGCCAGCTTGATGGTCGTGAACAGCGAGTTCCACGCCGTGCCCGCCCACACCAGGCCGTGCTGGCCCCATTGCAGATCGAACGCGGTGCTGAAGTGCCTGAGGGTCGGCGTGTAGTCGCGGCCCCAGGTCTGCACGAAGCCGCCGATGAACGCGAAGACGTAGACGACCAGCGTGAAGGCCAGCCACGGCCCGGCCACGCCCACGCACAGCCGGCGCACGCGCTCGGGCAGCGGCATCGCCACGCCGGCATCGCCCTTGCCCGACACGGTGGTGTAGCTCGTCTTGCCCAGCACGCGCTGCTGGATGAAGAAGACGATGAGCGCGAAGGCGGTCAGGATGAGCGCGAGGCTCGCCGCGCGGCCCTGGTCGTACTGCGCGCCGACGATGGCGAAGAAGATGTCGGTGGAAAGCACCGCGTACTGGCCGCCGACGACGATGGGGTTGCCGAAGTCGGCGATGCTCTCGATGAAGCCGACGAGGAACGCGTTGGCCAGCCCCGGCTTGAGCAGCGGCAGCGTCACGGTGGTGAAGGTCTTCAGGCGGTTGGCGCGCAGCGTCTGCGCGGCTTCTTCCATGCTCGGCGCGATGCCCTGCACGACGCCGCGCATGATCATGAAGGCGATCGGGGTGAAGGCGAACATCTGCGCCAGCCACACGCCAAAGAGGCCGTAGAACCAGCGCGTGGGCGTGATGCCCAAGGCCCATTCGAGGAACTGGTTGACCAGCCCCGCGCGGCCGAACAGCAAGATGAGCCCGAGGCCGACCACGAACGGCGGCGTGATGATCGGCAGCAGCGCCAGCACGTTCAGCGGTTTGCTCAGCCGCCGGTTGCCGCGCTCGGAGTACAGCGCGATCAGCGTGCCCATCACCGTGGTGCCCGCGGCCGTGAGCAGCGCGAGGAACAGCGTGTTCCACGCCACGCCGCAGCGCACGCCGCCGGCCAGGCAGCCCAGGCCCCAGACACGCTCGTTGGCCAGCCGCGCACCCAGCGCCGCCGGCGAGAACCCGCCCTCTTCGGTGAGAAAGGCGCCGATCAGGCTCTTGGCCACCGGCAGCGCCACGAACAGCAGCAGCAGCGCCGAGCAGAACACCACCGCCCCGGCGACGAAGAAGTCGCCGCGGAAGTAGCCCAGCCGTGCGATGCCTGCGCCCAGCAGCATCAGCAGCGCCAGCAGCATCAGCGCCGCGCCCAGGCCCATGCCGAACTGGCCCTGGGCGAGCGCGCCGAACCAGCCTTGCAGGAACTCGAACGACCAGCCCGCAGCGCCGATGGCGAAGCCGCTGCCCACCAGGCCCGCGAGCCCGAGCCCCGCGCCAGCCACCAGCGCCGTGCCCTGCGCGCGCCCGGCCGGCATGCGCCACGCCAGCGCGCACGGCACCAGCGCGGCCAGCGCCACCCACAGCCAGGGGCGGCCATGCACCAGCGCGTGCACCAGGCCGCTGGCGGTTTCCGCACCGCCGAAGATGCCCGGCAGTGCGCGCCACAACGACACGTTCTGCGGGAAGTACCAGGGCAGCAGCGCGAAGGCTGCCGCACCCAGCAGCACCCAGCCCAGCAATGCGCGCCGGGCGCGCACCTCGCCCCGGTGGGTGAGCGCCGCGCTCACGTCAGCCTAAGCGTGACGCCGGCGTCAGCGGGGGAGCGAGTTGACGTCCTTCTCCCACTTGCCGATCAACCGCCGCCGTTCGGCGCTGGCGCCGTACTTCGCGTAGTCGTACTTGATGAACTTGATCTTCTTGAAGTCGGGCACGTTGGCGTCGACCTTGGCGGCCTTGTTGCTGGGCACCTGGAACTGCTTGGCCGCCGCGCCGAGCTCCTGCGCGGCCGAGGTGAGCGCCCATTCGTAGAACTTCTTGGCCGCCTCCAGGTTGCGCGAGCCCTTGATGAGGCTCATGCTGCCGATCTCGGCGCCGGTGCCTTCGGTGGGCGTGACGGTTTCCACCGGGAAGCCCTGCATCTTCTCGCCCGGGCCGTCGTGCACGAAGCTGATCGACACGCTGGTCTCGCCGCGCGCCACGGCCTTGATGGGCGCCGTGCCGCTGCGCGTGTAGGTCTGGATGTTCTTGTGCAGGCCCTTCATGTACTCGAAGGCCTTGTCCTCGCCCCACAGCTGCACGAGCGTGGCCACCATCGTGTAGGCGGTGCCGCTGCTGGCCGGGTTGGCGACCTGGATCTCGCCCTTGTACTCGGGCTT
>JAEUPD010000143.1 GCA_016788525.1 Rubrivivax sp. | reverse complement strand
GCGGGACGCGAGGCCCGCCGTCGATGACGGCCGACGGTGTATCCGTCGGCCGTCATCCGCGGCAGGCGCAGCCTGGCGCGGACGCCGGGCCTCGCCCTCGGTCGCGGCAGGGCAGGGCACCCGGGTCTGTGCATGCCACAGCGCGTTGGTGCGACCTTTTCTGGCGCCGCAGTTCACCGAGTCGACCGGAAACCCGCATGGATGCTCGCTTCTGGCCGAGGTCTCGCCTACTGCCGAATCCAGGTTGACTTGAACCCGGTCCACAACGGAGTCTGGGTACGCAGCAAGACCATGCCTCAGGGGTGCTGCTCAGCGGCGGGCCGAAGCCTGATGCCCGGTTCTTGACGCCAGACGCAGGAAGGCGAACTTGGCGCAAGTCAAGGAGTGCCACGGCGGGGCGACGTTAGCGTCGGCCCCTCATGGACAAGCGCGCAGTGGTCGCCCTCGGGCCGGTTGACGCGGCAGCGGCGCAGCCGGTGCGCGCAGTCGTCGACTCGCGCGCCGCGGGCCAACCTCTACCCTGGCGTGCCGCCCGGCTGCTGCACGCTCCGCACCGGCTGGCGTTCTTCGCCGGCGCGATGCTGATGGCCCTCAGCGCGCTGTGGTGGGCGGGTGCCTTGCTGGCCAGGCAGATGGCTCTCCCGGTGGCCTGGGCGGTGCCGCCCGGCGCGGCGCACGGGCTGGCGATGGCGCTGGCCTTCATGCCGCTGTTCATGCTCGGCTTCCTGTTCACGGCCGGGCCGCGCTGGCTCGGGCAACCCGAACAGCCGGCCCGAGCGCTGCTGGCCCCCGTGGCGATGATGTGCGCCGGGTGGGCCGTGGCGATGCCCGGCTTTCACTGGCGTGCCGGCTGGGCGGCGGCCGGGCTGGCAACCGTGACGCTCGGCTGGCTGCTGGCGCTGGCGCGCTTCACACGGCTCGTGCACACGAGCCGCGTGCCCGACCGGATGCACGCGCGCCGGATCGTGGCCGCCGCGGGCCTGGGTGGAGCGGCAATGGTCGCGGCCACCCTCGGGCTCGCGCGGGACGAGCCGGGCCTCGTTCGCGCCGCGGCGTACGGCGCATTGTGGGCGTTCGTCGCGCCGGTGTTCGCGATCGTCGCGCATCGCATGATCCCGTTCTTCACCGCGAGCGTGCTGCCCGCCGTCACCGCGTGGCGGCCGTCCTGGCTGCTGGACGTGATGCTGGCGACGTTGTGGTTGACGGCCGGGGTCGAAGTGGCGCAGGCGCTGTGGTGGCCGCTGCCCGCCGTCGTGCACGGCCTGGCCGCCGCGGTGCAGGCACCGGCCGCGTTGCTGCTGCTGTGGCTGGCGCTGCGCTGGGGGCTGGTGCAGAGCCTGCGCATCCGCCTGCTGGCCATGCTGCACGGCGGCTTCCTGTGGCTGGGTGTGGCCATCGCACTGGCTGCGGCTTCGCACCTGCGCGCCGCGCTGTACGGCGAGGGCGCCGCGCTCGGCCTGGCCCCGCTGCACGCGCTGACCATGGGCTACCTGGGCGCGACGCTGTTCGCGATGGCCACGCGCGTGGTGGCCGGGCACAGCGGCCGGCCGCTGGTCGCCGACAACGTTGCCTGGGCCCTGTACTGGGGGCTTCAGCTGGCGGTGCTGCTGCGCCTGGTGGCCGCGCTCGGGCCGCAGCTGCCGGCCGGCGTGCTGGCGGCCGCCGTGCTGGCCTGGGCCGTCGCCTGCACCGGGTGGGCGGCGCGCTACGGTCGCTGGCTTGGCCGCCCGCGGGCCGACGGGCGCCCGGGCTGAGGCACTGCGCCGCCGCGACCACCCCTGCGCTGCGAGCCTCTCATCCCACCACCGTCGACAAGGAGACCGCCCATGCCCTACCGACGCATCCTGGTGCCCGTGGACGGCAGCGAGCTGACGCCGCGCGCCATCGAGGCCAGCGTCGCGCTCGCGCAGCAGCTGGGGGCCACGATCGTCGGCTTCATCGCCGGGCCGCCGGCCCAGGCCGCCGCGGCGGGCAACCCGGGCCTCGATGAGGACGAGCGCCTTACCACCGCACAGGCCCAACCGGTGCTCGCCCGCTTCGGCGCCGCGGCCCGGGCGGTCGGCGTGCCGTTCGAAAGCGCCGTCGATCCGCTGCCACATGTGCATCGGGCGATCATCGCGGCGGCCGAGTCGCACGGTTGCGACCTGATCGTGATGGTCACGCACGGCCGCGGGGCGTTCGGCGAGTTCCTGTTCGGCTCGCAGACCAAGGCGGTGCTGGCAGGCAGCCGGCTGCCGCTGCTCATCCTGCACTGAGCCCCCGGGAAAGGCCGGCGGCGCGCTGCGGCGTGAAGCACGGCGGGCCTTCGCGCCAGGGCGTCCGCGCCCGCATTCTTTGAAGCGCGTCAAGGTCCGCCCGGCCGGCCAGGCCTAGCCTGCAGGCTCATCGCTGTCAGTCACTCAGGGAGAACCGATCGTGACCATCGCCGCCGAACTCATCGACGTCCGCATCGTGCCGCCGCCGAGGCGGCACCCGCTGATCTTCGGCACCTTCGACACCCTGGAGCTCGGCGAGGGCTTCGAGATCGTCAACGACCACGACCCGGCGCCGCTGCGCGCGCAGTTCGAGCGCACGCGCCCCGGGCAGTTCGTGTGGCGCTACCTCGAAACCGGCCCGCTGCGTTGGCACGTGCGCATCGACCGCGTGGCCAGCGGGCCGGTCGTCGGCGCGCCCAGCGGGTGCCACGCCTGCAGTTGCCACGGCGCCTGAGGCGCGCCGCTTCCCGCCCGCCCGCCCGCCCGCCCGCCCCGATGCACGCTACGAGCCCGGGCGGCCCTGCGTACGCACCATCTTCAGCATCGTGTCGACGGTGATCGAGCCGAAGGTGGCGATCGCCGTCTGATCGATTTCCTCGAGCACCTGGCCGAGTGCGCGATCGACCGCGCTCGCGCTGGCGTGCGGGCCGCTGTTCGCGCCGTCGTTCGTGCCACTGCCCACAGCCGCGAGCCCGTTGCCGCCCTCGGCGCCCAGTGATTCGAACAGCCGGATCACGTCCAGCAGCGTGAGACGCTTCGGATTGGCCACGAACCGGTAGCCACCGCCCACGCCCCGCACCGACTCGACGATGCCGGCGCGCACGAGCTCCGACAGCACCTTGGCCAGATGGTGGGCGGACTCACCGAACTTGCCGGCCACCTCGCCCGCGGCCACATGCTCGCTGGGGCGTGCGGCGAACTCCAGCACGCTGTACAGCGCCAGCAAGGTGTTCTTCTGCAGCTTCACGGGCGGGCGCCGGCCGTCGGGCCGATGTCCAGTTCCAGCGGGATCAGCCGGCCGGCGGTCAGGCCCTGGCTGCGAAAGAACGACAGGATGAGCGTGTTGTCGCGCGCCAGCATCGTGCGCAGCTTGTCCACGCCCACGCGCTCGAAGCGCTCGCGCACGGCGGCCAGCAGTGCCGTGCCCACCCCGCGCTGGCGCACCCGCGGGTCGACGTCGATCGCGAACACCCAGCCGCAAGGTGGCGAGCCGAACTCCCAGTCGCGCACCTCGCCGATGACGAAGCCGCACACCTGCTGCCGGCTGACTGCCACCAGGAAGTGCCTCAGGCCCTGCCCGGCCACGCCGTAGCGGCGGTAGACCCGTTGCCAGTAGTCGGCCTTGTGCAGCCCGGTGACGGTGGCGTCCAGCGCGATGACCTGGGGCAGGTCCCCCGCCTTCACCGCGCGCACCTGGAGGGGCGCCTCGGGCGCGGGGGCCCCCGTGGCAGCGCGCTTGGGCATCCGTGTTTTCCCTCGGTGGCTCACGGGACAGGGACGATCCAGATCAAGTCAAAACCTGCATTCCAGTACCAGAATGGCCCTGAAGCTCATTCTAGCCACCCTGCCCCCTATCCCCTCTCGGCCTTGGGGGTTCACGGCCGCGCCCGCGGCAAGGAGATTCCCGATGAGCATCCGTCGCCTGGCTCTGGGCGTGGCCCGAGGCGTTACCAGCCTCACGACTCGCCGCATGACCGGCCGCATGGCGCGCTGCGTCCGCGGCGGCGCCCTCGCCGCCGCGCTGCTGCCATGGGCGGCATTCGCGCCCGCGGTGCAGGCCCAGGAACCCATCCGCGTCGGCACCTTCCTGTCCGTCACCGGCCCGGCATCGTTCCTCGGCGACCCCGAGCTGAAGACGCTCGAGATGCAGATCGCGGCGATCAACGCCGCCGGCGGCGTGCTCGGCCGCAAGCTGCAGCTCGTCAGCTACGACGACGCCGGCGACGCCGAGAAGGCGCGCACCTTCGCCAAGCGCCTGCTCGAGCAGGACAAGGTCGACGTCATCGTCGGCGGCTCGACCACCGGCACGACGATGGCCGCGGTGCCGCTGGTGGAGGGCGCGGGCGTGCCGTTCATCTCGCTGGCCGGCGCGGTGGTGATCGTCGAGCCGGCCAAGAAGTGGGTGTTCAAGACGCCGCACACCGACCGCATGGCCTGCGACAAGATCTTCGTGGACATGAAGGCGCGCGGCTTCACCAAGGCCGCGCTCATCTCGGGCAGCGGCGGCTTCGACAAGAGCATGCGCGGCGAGTGCCTGAAGGTGGCACCCAACCACGGCGTGCAGGTCGTCGCCGACGAGACCTACGGCGCCGCCGACACCGACATGACCGCGCAGCTCACCAAGATCAAGGGCAGCGGGGCGCAGGCGGTGCTCAACGCCGGCTTCGGCCAGGGGCCGGCGATCGTCACGCGCAACCACAAGCAGGTGGGTGTCGGCCTGCCGCTGTACCAGTCGCACGGCGTGGCCTCCAAGGAGTACATCAAGCTCGCCGGCGACGCCGCAGAGGGTGTGCGCCTGCCCGCCGCGGCGTTGCTGGTGGCCGACCTGCTGGCCGCCGGCGACCCGCAGAAGCCCGTCGTCACCGCCTACCGCAACGCCTTCGAGGGCAAGTTCAAGAGCGAGGTCTCCACCTTCGGCGGCCACGCGCTCGATGGCCTGATGATCGCCGTGAACGCCATCAAGGCCGCCGGCAGCACCGACAAGGCCAGGGTGCGCGACGCCATCGAAGCCACCAAGGGCTATGTCGGTACCGGCGGCGTGGTGAACATGAGCGCCACCGACCACATGGGGCTGGACCTGAGCGCCTTCCGCATGCTCGAGGTGAAGGGCGGCACCTGGTCTCTCGTCAAGTAGGGGCGCGCCGCGCCTTCACTGCCACAGGCATGAGCAGCGCGAGCACACGATGTCCGGCTCCTGGCTGCAGTTCGTCGCCGGCGGCTTGACTGCCGGCGCCATCTACGCGCTGGTCGCGCTGGGCTTTTCCATCGTCTACAACGCCAGTCACGCCATCAACTTCGCGCAGGGCGAGTTCGTGATGCTGGGCGGCATGGGCGCGGTGTCGCTGGTGGCGCTGGGCCTGCCGCTTTGGCTGGCGGTGCCGCTGGCGGTGGCCGGCGCGGCGATCGTCGGCGTGCTGGTGCAGCGCCTGGCGCTGGAACGCGCACAGGCCGGCGGCCAGGCCGACGTGGTGACGCTGATCATCATCACCATCGGCGTGGCGCTCTTTCTGCGCGGGGCCGCGCAGGTGGTGTGGGACAAGCGCATCCACGCGCTGCCGGCCTTCAGCGGCAACACTCCCCTCTCGATCGGCGGCCCCGGTGGCGCCAGCGTGCTGCCGCAAAGCCTGTGGGTGCTGGTGGGCAGCGCGCTGGCGGTCGTGGCGCTCGGCGGGTTTTTCGGCCGCACGCTGTACGGCAAGGCGATGCGCGCAACCGCCATCAACCCGCTGGCCGCGCGGCTGATGGGCATCTCCACCCGCGGCGTGATGCGCGTGAGCTTCGCGCTCGCCGCCGCGCTGGGCGCCCTGGGCGGCGTGCTCACCGCACCCATCACCTTCACCTCGTACGACGTGGGCGTGATGCTGGGGCTGAAGGGTTTCGCCGCCGCCATCCTCGGCGGCCTCGGCAGCTTCGGCGGCGCGGTGGCCGGCGGGCTGCTGCTCGGGCTGCTCGAGGGCCTGAGCGCGGGCTTCGTGTCCTCGGCGTACAAGGACGCGCTCGCCTTCATCGTCATCCTCGGCGTGCTGTTCTTCCTGCCCGGAGGGATTGCCGGTGCGCGCGGCAGTGAGCGTGTCTGAGCGCGCACCGATCGGCAGCGCGCACCCGCCTGCGGGCGTGCCCGGCGCTGGCCGGGCACGCTGGCGCTCGCCGCGCACGCTGTCGCTGGCTGCCTTCGCCGCGCTGCTGGTCGCTTTGCCGCCGTTCTTCCCCAACAACTTCTTCTTCGAGGTGGCGATCCTGGTGGCCATCAACGCCATCGTCTGCGTCGGGCTGAATCTGTTGATCGGCTATGCCGGCCAGATCAGCCTCGGTCACGCGGCGTTCTACGCGCTCGGCGGCTACGGCAGCGCCATCCTCGCGGCGCGCTGGGGCTGGCCGGTGTGGGTGTCGCTGCCGGCGGCGGTGGCCGCGGTCGGTGCGCTGGCCTGGGCGGTGGGGCGCCCGACGCTCAGGCTGAAGGGCCACTACCTGGCGATGGCCACGCTGGGCCTGGGCGTCATCGCCTCCATCGTGCTCACCAACGAAGACCGCCTCACCGGCGGCCCCGACGGCATGAGCGTGCCGCCGCTGGTGCTGTTCGGCCAGCCGGTGCAAGGCGAGCCGCTGTGGTACGCCATCGTCGCCGCGGCGCTGTGGCTGACGGTGCTGCTGGCGCTGAACCTGATCGATTCGCCCATCGGCCGCTCGCTGCGCGCGCTGCACGGCTCCGAGGTGGCCGCAGGGACGCTGGGCATCGACGCGGCACGCTTCAAGCTGATGGTGTTCGTGCAATCGGCATTGATTGCCGCCACCGCCGGGGCGCTGGCCGCGCACTACGCCGGCTTCATCACGCCGGCCAAGGCGTCGTTCCTGCATTCGGTGGAACTCGTCATCATGGTCGTCTTCGGCGGCATGGCTTCCGTCTGGGGCGCGGTGGTCGGCGCCGCGGTGCTGACACTGCTGCCGCAGTTCCTCACCGTGCTGAAGGACTACGAGATGATGGTCTTCGGCGCGGTGCTCATCGCCACCATGGTGGGCATGCCGCGCGGCATCGTGCCGACGCTGGCACGGCTCATCGGCCGGCGCTGAAGGGCGAGGCGGCGAGGTCGCGATGGCGCTGCTGCAAGTCACCGGCCTGGGCAAGCGCTTCGGCGGCCTGCAGGCCATCGACGACCTCTCCTTCGAGGTGCAGCCCGGCACGGTGCACGCGATCATCGGCCCCAACGGCGCGGGCAAGACGACGCTGCTCAACCTGCTGACGGGCGTCTACACGCCCGATGCCGGGCGCGTCGTGCTCGGCGGCCGCGACCTCACCGGCCAGCCGACGCACCGCTTCGCCGCGGCCGGGCTGGCACGCACGTTCCAGAACCTGCAGGTCTTCTTCAACATGACCGCGCTCGAGAACGTGATGACCGGGCGCCACCTGCACGAGAACCGCTCGCTGCTCACGGCGCTCATGCGCCTGGAGCCCGCGGTGTGGGCCGAGCACGCCAGCCGCGAGCGCGCCGCGGCGCTGATGCAGCGCGTGGGCCTCGCGCCCTGGCTCGGCGCGCGCGCCGACGCGATGCCCTACGGTGCGCTGAAGCGGCTGGAGATCGCGCGCGCGCTGGCCACCGAGCCGAAGCTGCTGCTGCTGGACGAGCCCGCCGCCGGGCTCAACCCCACCGAGGCGCACGAGATCGACGCGCTGATCCGCGGCCTGGCCGCCGAGGGCATGACGGTGCTGCTGGTGGAGCACAACATGGCGCTCGTGATGGAGGTGTCCGACCGCGTGCTGGTACTCGACCGTGGCGCGAAGCTGGCCGAAGGCACGCCGGCCGAGGTGAGCCGCGACCCGCTCGTCATCGAGGCCTATCTCGGCGCCGAGGAGCCGGCCGATGCGTAGCGAGCCGCTGTTGCAGGTGCAGGGCCTGGCCAGCCGCTACGGGCGCATTCCGGCGCTGGACGGCATCTCGCTGCAGGTGGCGGCCGGTGAACTGGTGGCCATCGTCGGTGCCAACGGCGCCGGCAAGACCACTCTCTTGCGCACGCTGTCGGGCGTGCAGCCGCTGGCCGCCGGCACCATCCGCTTCGACGGCGCCGACATCGGCCGCGAGACGCCACGCCAGCGCGTGCGGCGCGGCATGGTGCAGGTGCCCGAGGGCCGGCAGGTGTTCGGCGCGCTCAGCGTCGAAGACAACCTGCGGCTGGGCGCCTTCGCGCGCGGCACCGCCGCCACCGTCGACAAGGTGTGGGCCATGTTCCCGGCGCTGGCCGACAAGCGCGCCGAGGCCGCGGGCACGCTCTCGGGCGGCCAGCAGCAGATGCTGGCCATCGGCCGCGCGTTGATGGCCGACCCGCGCCTGTTGCTGCTCGACGAGCCGAGCATGGGCCTGGCGCCCAAGCTGGTGGCCGAGATCTTCCACCACGTCAAGGCGCTGAAGGCGCGCGGCACGACGATCCTGCTCGTCGACCAGAACGCGCGCGCCGCGCTGGCGATCGCCGACCGCGGCTACGTGATGGAAACAGGGCGCCTGGCCGTCGAAGGCACCGCCGCCGAGTTGCTGCGCGATGCCACCGTCCGGAAGGCCTACCTCGGGCACTGAGCCGGCACCGCACAGCAACAAGCCATCGACGAGCGATTCACGAGCGCCCCACCCGCGACAACCCGCAACCCACTTGCGACTCACAGCCCAAGGACACGACCCATGAAGCCCACGCTGCAACCCGGCCTCGCAGCCGTTGCGTCGTTCGATATCGACCGCGAGCGCACCATCGACTTCATGGGAGAAGCCGCGCGCGTCTACGCCACGCCGATGCTGGTGCGCGACATCGAGATGACCTGCCGCAACCTGCTGCTGGCGCACCTGGATGCCGGCGAAGACTCGGTGGGCACCCGCGTGGAGATCGACCACATCGGTGCCACGCTGCTGGGCATGCCGGTCACGCTCACGGTGCGCGTGGCCGAGGTCAATGGTCGCGCCGTGGTGTTCGAGGTCGAAGGCCGCGACACGGTCGAACCCATCGTGCGCGGCAGGCATGCGCGGTTCATCGTCGACGTGAACAAGACCGCGCAGCGCCTGGCGGCCAAGGCCGAGAAGGCCAAGGCCGCCGCCCAGTCCGCGCAGGGCTGATCACCCGCGAGGACGTCTCCCACAGCGACTCCAAGGGGAGCACCATGCCCGCCACCCCCACCGCCCAGCGTGCAGCACCTGGCGTGCGCCAGGTGCCCACCTACTGCTACCAATGCGTGGCCGGCCCCGACCTGCTGACGGTCAAGGTGGAAGCGGGCGTGGCCACCGAGGTCGAGCCCAACTTCTGCGCCGCCGGCATCCACCCGGCCGGCGGCAAGGTGTGCGTCAAGGCCTACGGGCTGATCCAGAAGACGAACAACCCGCACCGCATCCTGGCCCCGATGAAGCGCACCAACCCGAAGAAGGGCCGCGCCGAAGACCCGGGCTTCGTCGAGATCTCGTGGGACGAGGCGTTTGCGCTCATCACCGACAGGCTGCAGGGCATCCGCGCCCGCGGCCTGGTCGACGAGTCGGGCTACCCGCGCGTGGCGGCCAGCTTCGGCGGCGCGGGCACGCCGCAGTCGTACATGGGCACGTTCCCGGCGTTCCTCGCGGCCTGGGGCCCGGTGGACATGGGCTTCGGCTCGGGCCAGGGCGTCAAGTGCTACCACTCCGAGCACCTGTACGGCGAGTTCTGGCACCGCGCCTTCATCGTCACGCCGGACACGCCGCTCACCAACTACCTCATCTCCTGCGGCTCCAACATCGAGGCCTCGGGCGGCGTCACCGGTGTGGCCCGCCACGCGCAGGCCCGCGTGCGCGGCATGAAGCGCGTGCAGGTCGAGCCGCACCTTTCCATCACCGGCGCCTGCTCGGCCGAGTGGGTGCCGATCAAGCCCAAGACCGACGCCGCGTTCCTGTTCGCGCTCATCCACGTGCTGCTGCACGAGGTGGCGCGCGAGCAGCTCGACCTGCCCTTCCTCGCCACGCGCACTGCGTCGCCCTATCTCGTCGGGCCCAACGGCTACTACCTGCGCGAGCGCACGAGTCGCAAGCCACTGGTGTGGGACGCCCTGCGCGGCGCCGCGCGCGAACACGACGCCGCCGCGCTGCACGAGGCACTCGAGGGCCGCTACGAAGTCGACGCGGTCGAGATCGGCCCCGACGGCGACCTGCTCGCCGACAGCGGGCGTGACGGCCTGCTGCCAGGCACCACCGCGTTCACCCGCCTGGTCGAGCACATGCGGCCCTACAGCCCCGAGTGGGCCGAGCAGGTGTGCGACGTGCCGGCGGCGACGATGCGCCGCATCGCCCACGAGTGGATCGACCACGCCTGCGTCGGCCGGACGATCGAGATCGAGGGCTCGACCTTCCCCTACCGCCCGGTGGCGGTGACGCTGGGCAAGACGGTCAACAACGGCTGGGGCGGCTTCGAGTGCTGCTGGGCGCGCACGCTGATGGCCACGCTGGCCGGCGCGCTGGAGGTGCCCGGCGGCACGATCGGCACCACCATCCGGCTGACGCGGCCGATGTCGCACCGCCACGAGAGCGTCAAGCCCGGGCCCGACGGCTTCATGCATTACCCGCTGAACCCGACGAGCAAGGAGCACTGGTCGCCGAACCCGAACATCCGCAACGCCTACCGCACCATGGTGCCGCTGGCCGCCGACGGGCCGTGGAGCCAGGCGCTGGGGCCCACGCACTTCTCGTGGCTCTTTCTCGACGAAACGCCCAAGGGCCTGCCGCGCGTCACGCTGCCCGAGGCCTGGTTCGTCTACCGCACCAACCCCGGCGTGTCGTTCTGGGATACGGCTGCGCTCGGCGAGAAGATGGCGCGCTTCCCGTTCACGGTGGCGTTCGCCTACACGCACGACGAGACGAACCACTTCGCCGACGTGCTGCTGCCCGACGCGATGGACCTGGAGAGCCTGCAGCTGTGGCGCGTGGGCGGCACCAAGTACCAGGAGTCGTTCTGGGACCACCAGGGCTTCGCGCTGCGCCAGCCGGTGGTGGCGCCGCATGGCCAGGCACGCGACTTCACCGACATCAGCACCGAGCTGGCGCACCGCGTCGGCATCGCCCAGAAGTACTACGCCGCCATCAACAAGGGTGCCGGCGGCGTGCCCCTCAAGAGCGAGTTCGGCGACTTCTCGCTGGACACCGGCGCGCGCCACGACCGCGAGCAGATCTGGGACGCCGTGTGCCGCGCCGCCAGCGCCGAGGTCAGCGATGGCGCGCATGCGCATGGCCTGGAGTGGTGGAAGGAGCATGGCCTGGCGACCAGACCCTTCCCGCGCCGCGAGTGGTACCTGCTGCCCACGATGATGAAGCAGGGCCTGCGCTTCGAACTGCCCTACCAGGAGCGGCTGCTGCGCGTGGGCCGCGAGCTCGGCCGCCGGCTGCACGAGCACGACATGCACTGGTGGGACACGCAGCTGAAGGAATACCAGGGCCTGCCGGCGTGGAAGGACTTCCCGGGCCTGTGGGAGGCGAGCGTCGCCCAGGTCGGCGGCCGCGCCGAGGACTACCCGTTCTGGCTGCTCACCGCGCGCAGCATGCAGTACGCGTGGGGGGCCAACGCCGGCATGCAGCTGATGCGCGAGGTGTCGCAGAACATCGCCGGCCACCAGGGTGTGATCCTGAACACCGGCGCGGCCGGCCGGCTCGGCATCGCCGAAGGCGATGCGGTCGAGATCGCCACCCCACGGCGCAAGGTGCGCGCGCGTGCCGTGCTGCGCCAGGGCATCCGGCCCGACACGCTGCTGTTGATCGGCCAGTTCGACCACTGGGCGACGCCGCACGCCAAGGACTTCGGCATGGCGAGCATGAACTCGCTGACGACGATGTCGATGGAACTCACCGATGCCACAGGCTCGGGCGCCGACGTCGTGCGCGTCAAGTTGGCCAAGGCGCGCTCGCCGGCGCGGCACGAAGGAGCCGCCGCATGACGCGCTGGGCGATGGTCGCCGACCTGCGCCGCTGCGTCGGTTGCCAGACCTGCACCGCGGCGTGCAAGCACGCCAACGCCACGCCGCCAGGCGTGCAGTGGCGCCGCGTGCTCGACATCGAGACCGGCGAGTACCCCGACGTGCGCCGCACCTTCCTTCCGGTGGGCTGCCAGCATTGCGACGAGCCGCCGTGCCTGGACGTCTGCCCGAGCACCGCGACCAGGAAGCGCGCCGACGGCATCGTCACCATCGACTACGAGCTGTGCATCGGCTGCGCATACTGCGCCGTGGCCTGCCCCTACCAGGCGCGCACCAAGACCGACCGCGCCCGCTTCGCCTACGGCCAGCCGAGCGAGCACGAGGCCCGGCGGCACGACGCAAAGCGGCTCGCGGTTTCCACCAAGTGCACCTTCTGCGTCGAACGCATCGACGCCGGCACCGCGGCCGGCCTGACCCCGGGCGTCGACCCGGCGGCCACGCCGGCCTGCGTGAATGCCTGCATCGCCGACGCGCTGGCCTTCGGCGACCTCGACGACCCGCAAAGCAACGTCAACCGCCTGCTCGCCGAGAACCAGCACTTCCGCATGCACGAGCAGCTGGGCACGGGGCCGGGCTTCTTCTACCTCTGGGACAAGACCGAGGTGACCCCATGAGCAGCGGCTCCGGCCAGCACGCTGGCTTCGGCCCGCACCCGCGCCAGCAGGGCAGCTGGGACGTGCGCGCCGCGACGAACTTCATGGCCGGCGGCGCAGGCAGCGGGTTGATCTTCACGCACGCGTTCGCGGGCGGCGCGGCCTTGTGGCCGTGGCTCGTGGGTGGCGCACTCATCGGGCTTGGGCTCTTTGCGGTGTGGTTGGAGATCGGCCGGCCGCTGCGCGCGATGAACGTCTTCCGCCACCCCGGGCGCTCGTGGATGACGCGCGAGGCGATCGCCGCGTCGGTGCTGTTCGCGCTGCTGGCGCTGGCGCTGGTGGGCACGCCGGGTGCGGCGTGGGGCGCAGGCCTCGCCGCGGCGGTGTTCGCCTACTGCCAGGCGCGCATGGTGCTCGGCGCGCGTGGCATTGCCACCTGGCGCGAGCCGCGGGTGGTGCCGCTGCTGCTGGCCACGTCGCTGGCCGATGGCGCGGGCCTGTACGTGCTCGTCAGCGGCTCGCCGCGCTGGGTGGCCGCGGGCCTGCTGGCTGCCGCTCTCGCGGTGCGTATCGCGGCCTGGACAGGCTGGCGCCAGCGCCTGCGCGGCTCGGCACCCGAAAGGGCGCTGGCCGAGGTGGACCGCGCCGGCCATGTCTTCAACGGCACCAGCTTGCTGGCGCTGGCCGCGTGCGTGGTGGCCGCGCTGTCGCCGCCGCTGCCCACCGCGCCCGCGGTGGCGTGGCTGTGGCCGCTGGCCGGCGCGCTGGCGCTGGCCGGCGGGCTTTGGTTCAAGGCCACGCTGGTGGTACGGGCCGCGTACACGCAGGGCTTCACGCTGCCGCACCTGCCGGTGCGCGGCGTGCGCCGCGGTTGAAGGAGAGCTTGCCATGGGCATGCCGGCCGAGCCTGCACGTTTCCCTGCTGGCGGCGCCGCACCCGCCGCGCCCTGGACCATGCCGAACACCACGAACGCACCCTCGGAGGTCGAGTGCTGTTCGCGCGACGCGCTCGCCGCGCTGCAGTTGGAGCGCCTGCGCGAGACGCTGCGCAACGCCTGGAGCCATGTGCCGTGGCAGCGCGCGCGGCTCGAGGCCGCCGGCCTGCACCCCGATGCGCTGCGCTCGCCCGACGACCTGCGCCGGCTGCCTTTCATGGTGAAGGGCGATCTGCGCGAGCACTATCCGTTCGGCCTCTTCGCACGGCCGGTGGAGCAGCTGGCGCGCATCCACGCCTCGTCGGGCACCACCGGCAAGCCCACCGTCGTGGGCTACACGCGCGGCGACCTCGCGCGCTGGGCGGCATTGATGGCGCGCTCGATGGCCGGTGCCGGCGTGCGCCCGGGCGACCTGGTGCACAACGCCTACGGCTACGGCCTGTTCACCGGCGGGCTCGGTGCGCATGCCGGCGCCGAACACCTCGGCTGCCCGGTGGTGCCGGTGAGCGGCGGCGGCACGGAGCGCCAGGTGGCGCTGATCATGGACTTCGGGCCGCGCGTGCTGTGCGCCACCCCTTCGTATGCGCTGGCCATCGCCGAGGTCGCCGAGCAGCAGGGCGTCGACCTGCACGCAAGCCGGCTCGCCATCGGCATGTTCGGCGCCGAGCCGTGGAGCGCGGCGATGCGCCACGAGATCGAGGCGCGCCTGGGCCTGCGCGCCCACGATGTCTACGGCCTGTCGGAGATCATGGGCCCCGGCGTGGCCTGCGAGTGCGAGGCGCGCGAGGGCCTGCACGGCTGGGAGGACCACTTCCTTTTCGAACTGGTGGACCCCGACAGCGGCGCGCCGGTGGCCGAGGGGAGTGCCGGTGAACTCGTGATCACCACGCTCACCAAGGAAGCGCTTCCGATGCTGCGCTACCGCACGCGCGACATCACGCGCCTGACCACCCGGCGCTGCGCCTGCGGCCGCACGCACCTGCGCATCCTGCGCGTGGCCGGGCGCAACGACGACATGCTCATCGTGCGCGGCGTCAACGTCTACCCGTCGCAGATCGAGGCCGTGCTCGTCGGCCGGCCCGGGCTGGCACCGCACTACCAGCTGGTGATCGAGCGCGTGGGCGCGCTCGACCACCTGCGCATCGAGGTCGAGGCGCTGCCCGGCTGGCCGCAAGACGCCTACCCCGCCGCGGCGCAAGACACCCGCCACCACGTCAAGTCGCTCATCGGGCTGACCGCCGACGTGGTGGTGCGGGCCCCCGGCACGCTGCCGCGCTCGCAAGGCAAGGCACAGCGCGTGCGCGACCTGCGGCCAGGGAACGCCGGCTCACCCCGCGAACACGGCAGCGGCGCCGGCCCCGCTGCCGCCTGAACACCGAACGAGGAACGCCGATGCGCGCCAAGCTGATCGAACTGCAAGTCAATGGCCGCCCGCACGCAGTGGCCGCCCCCGAGGGCGTGCTGCTGCTGGACGTGCTGCGCGAGACGCTGCGCCTGACCGGCACCAAGCAGGGCTGCGACGGCGGCGAGTGCGGTGCCTGCACCGTGCTGGTCGATGGCGAGCCGCGTCTGGCCTGCATCACGCTGGCCGCCAGCGTGCAGGGCCGCGCCATCGAGACCATCGAGTCGCTGGCCACGCAGGGGCGCCTCGCCGCGCTGCAGCGCGCCTTCCACGAGAAGCTCGGCGCGCAGTGCGGTTTCTGCACGCCGGGCATGGTGATGGCGGCCGAAGCGCTGCTGCGCGAGGTGCCGAGGCCCACCGAGGCGCAGGTGCGCGAGGCGCTGGCCGGGAATCTGTGCCGGTGCACCGGCTACGTGAAGATCGTCGAGGCGGTGCAGGCTGCCGCGGGAGCGCGGGCATGAGCGCGCCGGGCCGCTCCCAAGCGCTCATGCCGAAGCCGTTCAAGGGCGAAGGTGATTCAATGAAGAGTAGACACGACGCAACCCCGCTGCGCGAGCCGGCGCCGCCCACGCACTCGGTGGGCCGCGCGCAGCCGCTGGTGGACGGCATCGAGAAGGTCAGCGGCCGCGCGCGCTACACCGCCGACCTGCCCTTCGCCGGCGCGCTCGTCGGCCGCATCGGCCGCAGCGCGGTGGCGCATGGCGTCATCCGCCGCATCGACCCCACCGCCGCGCTGGCGTTGCCCGGCGTGCGCGCGGTGATCACCGGCGAGGACTTCGCCGCGCCCTACGGCGTGATCCCGATCGCGCAGAACGAGTGGCCGCTGGCGCGCGGCAAGGTGCGCTACCGCGGAGAGCCGCTGTTCGCGGTGGCCGCCGACGACGAAGCGAGCGCTGCCGCCGCGCTGGCCGCGGTGCGCGTGGAGATCGACGAGCTGCCCGCCCTCTTCGAGGTCGACGCCGCGCGCGCACCCGATGCGGTGCAGCTGCACGATGACAAGCCAGGCAACATCGAGCGCCGCGTCGAACAGGACTTCGGCGATGTCGAGGCCGGCCTGGCCGCTGCCGATCTCGTGCTCGAGCGCGAATACGACTGCGCCGAGGTGTCGCACGGCCAGATCGAACTCAACGCCACCATCGCCGAGTGGAACGCCGAGACTTCTCAGCTCACGGTGCACTCGGTAACGCAGGTGCCGTATTACCTGCACCTGACGCTGGCGCGCACGCTCGCGCTGCCGACCGATGCGATCCGCGTCGTCAAGCCGTTTGTCGGCGGCGGCTTCGGGCACCGCGTCGAGCCGCTGAACTTCGAGATGGTCACCGCCGCGCTGGCACGCGCCGCCGGGGGCACCGTGAAGCTGCAGTGCACGCGCGAGGACTCGTTTCTCACCCACCGCGCGCGGCCGGCCAGCCGCATCCGGCTGAAGCTCGGGTTGAAGAACAGCGGCGAGATCACCGCGGTGGACGCCGAGGTGGTGCAGCGCGGCGGCGCCTATGCCGGCTACGGCCTCGTCACCATCCTCTACGCCGGCGCGCTGCTGCACGCGCTGTACCGCATGGGCGCGGCGCGCTACCGCGGCTACCGGGTCTACACCAATCTGCCCCCCTGCGGCGCGATGCGCGGGCATGGCGCGGTCAACGTGCGCTTCGCGTTCGAGTCGCTGCTGGACGAGATGGCCGGGCAGCTCGGGCTCGACCCGTTTGCACTGCGCCGCGCCAACCTCATCGCGCCGCCGCACCGCACGCTCAACGACCTGCAGGTCAACTCGTACGGGCTGCCGCAGTGTCTGGAAGCGGTGGAACTTGCCAGCGGCTGGAAAGAGCGGCACGGACGCCTCGCGCAGGCCGGCCCGGTCCGCCGCGGCCTGGGCATGGCCTGCTCGCACTACGTCTCGGGCTCGGCCAAGCCCGTGCACTGGAGCGGCGAGCCGCACGCCGTCGTCAACCTGAAGCTCGACTTCGACGGCAGCATCACCGTGCTCACCGGGGCGGCCGACATCGGCCAGGGCTCGTCGACGCTGCTGGCGCAGGTGGTGGCCGAGGTGCTGCTGCTGCCGATGGCGCGCATCCGCGTCGTCGCCGGCGACAGCGCGCTGACGCCCAAGGACAACGGCTCGTACTCTTCGCGCGTGTCGTTCATGGTCGGCAACGCCGCGCTGCGCGCCGCCGAGGCGTTGAAGCGCGTGCTCGTCGAAGCCGCGGCGAAGAAGCTGCAAGCCGCCGCCGACGACGTCGAGTGGCTGGGCGAAAGCTGCGTCGTCGCCGGCACCGACCGCGGCCTGCACTTCGCCGACGTGGTGCAGGCGGCGCTGGCCGACACCGGCACGCTCACCACCAAGGGCACCTGGTCGACGCCGCCCGAGACGCAGGGGGGCCGTTTCCGCGGCGCCGCGGTCGGTTCGACCGCCGGCTTCTCGTACGCCGCGCAGGTGGTGGAAGTCGAGGTCGACGAGGACACCGGCAGCGTTCGCGTGCTGCACTGCTGGACCGCACACGACTGCGGCCGTGCGATCAACCCGCTGGCCGTGCAAGGCCAGGTGCAAGGCGCGGTGTGGATGGGCATCGGCCAGGCGCTCAGCGAGGAGAACACCTATCACGAGGGGCTGCCGCTGCGCGCCAACCTCCTCGACTACCGGATGCCCACGGCGCTGGACTCGCCGCCGATCGACGTCACGCTCATCGAGAGCCACGACCCGCTAGGACCTTTCGGCGCGAAGGAGGCGAGCGAGGGCGGCATCCACAGCGTGCCGCCTGCGGTGGCCGCGGCGATCCACGACGCGGTCGGCCTGCGCGTTCGCGCACTGCCGATCACGCCCGACCGGCTGCTCGAAGCGCTCGTCGAGAAGCGGCGCGAAGAGCAGCGCGAGCGGCAGCGTGCCGCGCGCCGGGGTGGCGGACAAGCGCCCGCGACGGGCAGCGCCGCCTCCGCTGCCACCCCCACCGCGGAGGTGCGCTGATGCTGCCCGCCGGCGAACTGGAACTGCTGCGCCCCACCACCCTCGAGGACGCCGCCGCGCTGCTGCTGCGCCCGCGCGCGCGCCTGGTGGCCGGCGGCACCGACCTGCTGCCCAACCTGCGCCGCGGCATCGGCACGCCGAGGTGGCTGGTGGACCTCGGGGCGATCGAGGGTTTTGACGCGGTGCGCGAAGACGGCGAGGGCCTGCGCCTGGGCGCCGGCCTCACGCTGGCGGCGTTGATCCGCCGCGCGCAGGCCACCGACCTGGCCGAGGTCTGGCCGGCGCTGGTGATGGCCGCCTCGCAGGTGGCCGGCCCCGGCCACCGCAGCGCGGCCACGGTGGGCGGCAACCTGTGCCAGGACACGCGCTGCATCTACTACAACCAGAGCGCGTGGTGGCGGCAGGCCAACGGCCATTGCCTGAAGCACGAAGGCACCACCTGCCACGTGGCGCCGCAAGGCCAGCGCTGCCATGCCGCCTACGCCGGCGACCTGGCGCCGGCGCTCATCGCCTACGGCGCGACGGTGGAGCTCGCGAGCCTGGAGGGCCGGCGCACGCTGCCGCTGGCCGACCTCTACCGCGACGACGGCGCGGCGCACCTGACGCTGGCTCCCCATGAGCTGCTGGCCAGTGTCTGGCTGCCCCGCCCGGCCGCCGGCAGCGCGAGCGCCTATCGCAAGATGCGCTCACGCGCGGCGATGGACTTCGCGCTGGCCGGCGTGGCCATGGTGCTGCGGCTGCAGCAGGGCACCATCGCCGAGCTGGCGGTGGGCGTGAGCGGCACCAACTCGCACCCCGTGCGGCTGCAGGGCACCGAGGCCCTGCTCGGGCAGGCACCAGGTGACGAGGCCGCGCGCGCGCTGGGCAAGCTGGTCGCCAGGCAGGCAAGCCCCATGCGCAGCACCGTGACCGCGGCGCATTACCGCCGCCTGGTGGCGGCCACAGCGGCCGAGCGCCTGCTGCTGGAGCTGGCCGCGCGATGAACGGCGCCGAGCTGCTGCTGCGGCCCGCGGGCCCGCGCGGCGACGCCGGCATCGCGATCGACTGTGAAGGGCAGAGTGTGTCGCGCGGCGAGCTGCGCGATCGTGTCGCGCGCCTGGCCGGGGCCTGGCGCCGGCTCGGGCTGCAGCCCGGCGGCGTGGTGGCCGTGCGGCTCACCGACGGCATCGGCTGGGTCGAAGCCTGGCTGTCGGTGATCTGGGCGGGCGGCGTGGCCGTGGGCGTGAACCCGCGGCTGCCGGCCGACGAGTGGCGTGCCGCCTGCGAGGAGTCGGGCTTTTCGTTCGTGATCGGCGACGCGGCCGACACGGGCGCACCGGGCAACGCGACCGGCACGGGCCGCGCCGCGGACGCTGCCGATGCCACCGCGGCCGTCGCCCCTGCAGCGACGCGCGCAGTCGCCCTCGACCTGCCGCTGCTTCGCGCGGTCGCCGGCGCACCCGTCGAGCCCGTGCCCCGGGGCGATGGTGATCCGATGCTGTGGGTGCACTCGTCGGGCACCTCTGGCCGGCCGAAGGCGGTGGTGCACGCTCACCGCGCGGCGAGCCACATCGCGCGCATCTCGACCGAGCGGCTGGGCGTGACGGGTGACGATCGGCTCTTCGCCAGCTCGCGCCTGTTCTTCACCTACCCGCTGGTCAACGGCCTGCTGGCCGGCCTGCGCCTGGGCGCCACGCTGCTGATCGACCCGCGCTGGCCCACGACGGCCGGGGTGGCCGCCTTCGTCGGCCCGCACCGGCCGAGCGTGCTGTTCTCGGTCCCGGCGCTGTACCGTGGCCTACTGCACGACGGGCACGCCGGCACGCTGCGCGGCTCGTCACTGCGCCTGGCGGTGTCGGCCGGCGAGGCCTTGCCCGCGCGGCTGCGCGAGCAGTGGCGCGCCGCCACCGGCGTGCCGCTGTGGGACGGCTGGGGCACCTCGGAAACGCTGGTCCTGGCGTTGACCGCGGCGCCCGACGAAGCGCAGCTGTCGCCGTCGCCGGGCGTAGAGGTGCGGCCCGCCGATGAGCGCGCTGCCGCCTCGGGCGAACCAACGCGGCTCGCGCTGCGCTGCCCGACGCTCGCGCTCGGCTACCACCGGCGGCCGGCCGCCGACGCCGAGAGCTTCCGCGACGGCCGCTTCTGCCCGGCCGACCTCTTCGTGCAGGAAGGAACCGGCTGGCGCTTCGCCGGCCGCGAGGACTCGCTGGTCAAGCAGCGCGGCCGCTGGGTCGACCTGGCGCTGCTCGAGGAACAGCTGACCGCCGGAGTGCGCGGCCTGCGCGAGGCGGCGCTGGCATGCAGTGACGACGCCGACGGCCTGAGCGAGCTGCAGCTGTTCTTCGTGGCTGACGGCGCCGACATGGCCGCGGTGCGCTCGGCACTCGGCGCGCGCGCGATGGCGCTGCCGCCCCACCAGCGCCCGGCACGGCTGGTGGCGCTCGAGGCGCTGCCGCGCACAGCCACCGGCAAGCTGCTGCGCCGCGCGCTGACCGCCAGCCCCGAGGTCACGCTGCGCCCCGCCGCCCCCGCCGCCACGGGCGAGCCGCTGCACGGCGCACAGGACGCCGGCCGCTGACCGGCAGGCCCCGGGGCACTTGACCTGGGACAAGGGCAAACCGTCGGGCGGCACCTATTCTGGTATCGTCATACCGATTTTGGAACACCCCCCATGCCTGCCACCCGCCACGTGTGCCAGGTGCTCGACGAGGAGCACCGCGCAACGCTCGAACTGCTGGCCCGCGTGCGCCGCGCCGCCGCCGATGAAGACCCGGCCGCGCTGGCCGCCATCGCCCCGGGCCTGGCGCGCGCGCTGACCCACGAGATCGGGCGCCACTTCGACTTCGAGGAGCAGCAGCTGTTCCCGCGCCTGCACGAAGGCGGCGCCGGCGACCTCGCCACCCTGCTGCTGGAGGAGCACCACACCTTGCGTGCCGTGGCCGCCGAACTGCTGCCACCGGCGCGCCGGCTGGCCGCGGGCGCGGCGCCCGGCCCCGACGAGATGGCCGTGATGCGCCGCACGGCGCTCGAGTGGGCCGAGCGGCTCGAAGCCCATGTCCACAAGGAAACGCAGGCGCTGCTGCCGGAGCTCGACAACCTGCTCGACGAGTCGAGCGACGGCGAGCTGGCGATGGCCTACGCGGCACAGTGAGCCACGCGCCGGCGCGAGCCGTCGCCAACCCCGAGGAGCCCGGCCGATGATGTCGCCGACGACCCCCCCTTCGCAGACCGGCCACGCGCCGCACCCCGCCGCGCCGGAAGGCGCCGGCCCGTTCCGCGTCCGCGCCCTGGCTGCCTCGGACCTCGAAGCCGTGGTGGCCATCGACGCCGCGGTGCAGGGCCGCACGCGCCGCAACTACATCGAGCGGCGGCTTGCCGCGGCGCTGCGCGAACCGGCGCTGCACGCGCAGTTCGCCGCCACCGGCGCCGAAGGCGTGGCCGGTTTCATGCTGGCGCGCGTGCTGGCCGGCGAGTTCGGCCGCACGCGCCGCACGCTGCGGCTGGAGATGATGGGGGTGCGGCCCGAGCGCCGCGGCGCCGGCGCCGGGCACCAGCTGTTCGAGGCGCTGGCCGCCTGGGCGCGCCGGCACGACGTGACCGAGGTGCGCAGCACAGCGCATTGGCGCGACCACGACATCCTCGCCTTCTTCGACGCGCTGGGCTTCGAGCTGGCCGCCGAGCAGATCGTGCAAGGCAGCGTCGAGGGCGGTGCCTACCACGCCGGCCGCGACGCGGCGCCGCCGGCCGCCGAAGAGGAGGACGGCGGCGAGCCGCGGCGCGAGATCGACTATGCGCGCCTCGAAGCCGAGGGCGGCAACGACCACGATCGGCATTCCCGCCATGCGCGCGATGCCGCCGACGTGCGCACGATGACGCCGGCCGACCTGGACGCCATCGTGCGCATCGACCGCCGCCTCACCGGGCACGACCGGCGCGGGTACATCGCCGCGCGGCTGGACGAGGCGCTGGCGGAGTCGAGCGTGCGCGTCTCGCTGGTGGCGTGCAGCGACGGGCAGCCGGTGGGCTACCTGATGGCGCGCGCCGACCTCGGCGACTACGGCCGCACCGAACCGGTGGCGGTGATCGACACGCTGGGCGTCGACCCCGGCTTCGAGCACCGCGGCCTTGGCCGCGCACTGATGTCGCAGCTGTTCGCCAACCTCGGCGCGCTGCGCGTGGAGCGCGTGGAGACCGTGGCGCCATTTGAAGACCTGCCGCTGCGGGGCTTTCTCGCGGCCACGGGCTTCGGGCCCGGGCAGCGATTGTCGTTCGTGCGCCCGGTCTAGCGGCGCTTTCACTGACGAGCGCAAGGCATGGCCGAGCCGGTCGACGAAGACGCGGTGCGCGAAGCGCTGCGGGCGGTGCAGGACCCCGAGGCCGGCATGAACATCGTCGACCTGGGTCTCATCTACGGCGTCACCGCCGCACAGGACGGCGTCGCGGTGCAGATGACGATGACCAGCGCGGCCTGCCCGGTGGCCGAGATGCTGGTCGACGAAGTGCGAGAGGTGCTTCGGCGCACGCTGCCCGCGGGCACCCCGGTCGACGTCGAACTGGTGTGGGACCCGCCGTGGACGCCCGAGCGCATGAGCGGCCTGGCGCGCGAGCACTTCGGCTGGGCGCCGAGGTGAGCCCGGCAACGCCGCGCGACAGCCCGGCACCGCCCGGCACCGGGCCCCGCCTGGCCTGGGGGCGGTTGCCGTTGCTGGTGCTGGGCTTCGCGGCACTGGCCGTGGGCACCGCAGCCGGGCTCGCGCGGCTGGCGTGGCCGATGCCGCCGCTTGCCGCCGGCGCCGCCGCGTGGCACGGGCCGCTGATGGTCTGCGGCTTCTTCGGCGTGGTGATCTCGCTGGAGCGCGCGGTGGCCATCGCGTCCGCGGTGCTGCCTTCGGCAGCGGGCGCCGCCGCGGGCGTGGCGCGCGGCGCGATGGTCGGCCGCCGCTGGGCCTATGCGGCACCGGTCGCCGCGGCGCTGGGCACGGTCGCCCTCATGCACGGCGCCGACGCGGCGGCACCCTGGCTGTATCTCGCCGCGTCGGCGGGGCTGCTGGCGGCTTCGCTGCACGTGCTGGCGCGGCAGCGCACGGCGTTCAACCTCGTCATCACGCTGGGCGCCGCCGGCTGGAGCGTGGGCACCGGGCTGTGGGCCACGGGCACGCCGGTGCCTGATCTCGTCGGCTGGTGGCTGGCATTCCTGGTGCTCACCATTGCCGGCGAGCGGCTGGAGCTGTCGCGCTTCATGCCGCCGTCGGCGGCGGCGCGGCGCCTGTTCGGCGCTATCGTCGCCGCGCTGCTGGCCGCGCTGGTCACGCTGGCCGCGACACGCGCCGCCGCAGCCGGGCAGGCCTTCGGCCTGGCGCTCGCGGCGCTGGCGGCCTGGCTGCTGGCCAACGACATCGCTCGGCGCACCGTGCGCCAGCGCGGGCTCACGCGCTACATCGCGGCATGCCTGCTCACGGGCTACGGCTGGCTGGCCGCCGGCGGCCTCGTCATCGGCGGGGCCGGGCTGGGCGCCGGCGGTCCGGCCTACGACGCCGCGCTGCACGCGCTGCTGCTGGGCTTCGTCTTCGCGATGGTGTTCGGCCACGCGCCGATCATCTTTCCGGCCGTCTTGCGCGTGAGGCTGCCGTACCACGCGGCGTTCTACACGCCGCTCGCGTTGCTGCACGCCTCGGTGGCGCTGCGGCTGGCCGGCGACGCGCTGCTGGCGCTCGGGCGCGAAGGCGGTGCTGCCTCCGGGCTCGTGCGCTGGGGCGCGTTGCTTTCTGCGCTGGCGCTGCTCGCCTTCGTGGCGACGATGGCGCAGGCGGCGTGGCGCGGGCGGCGCGCGGCGTCTTGAAGCGGCCACCGAATGTGGTGACACTGCGCCACGCGTGAACCGCGGCTGCGTGCCGGTGGCGCGCCGTGGTCGGCCACGCGTCAGGCCACGGCGCCGAATCCACGGCGGCAGAGGCGCGGAACGAACCCGTTCGGAGGAGCACCCGCCCCATGGCCCCGCTGCGCCTGCATGTCCCCGAGCCGAGCGGCCGCCCCGGCCACCCGAGCGACTTCTCCTATCTGCATGTGTCGCCTGCCGGCGCCGTGCGCCGCCCGCCTGTCGACACCAGCGTCCCGGACACCGGCGACCTGGCCTGGAGCCTGGTGCGCGTGCTCGACGACGAGGGCCGGGCCGTCGGCCCCTGGGCGCCGGCGCTGGGCACCGAGCAGTTGCGGCGCGGCTTGCGCCACATGCTGAAGACCCGCGCCTTCGATGCCCGCATGCTCATCGCCCAGCGGCAGAAGAAGATCTCGTTCTACATGCAGTGCCTGGGCGAGGAGGCCATCGCCATCGCGCATGCGCTGGCGCTGCGGCCGGGCGACATGTGCTTTCCCACCTACCGGCAGCAGGGCCTGCTGGTGGCGCGCGACGACATCCCGCTGGCCGAGCTGATGTGCCAGCTGATGAGCAACGAGCGCGACCCCATCAAGGGCCGCCAGCTGCCGGTGATGTACTCGTACAAGCGCGCCGGCTTCTTCTCGATCTCGGGCAACCTGGCCACCCAGTTCATCCAGGCGGTGGGCTGGGCGATGGCCTCGGCGATCAAGGGCGACGACAAGATCGCCTCGGGCTGGATCGGCGACGGCTCCACCGCCGAGGCCGACTTCCACAACGCGCTGACCTTCGCCCATGTCTACCGCGCGCCGGTGATCCTCAACGTCGTCAACAACCAGTACGCGATCTCCAGTTTCCAGGCCATCGCCGGCGGCGAGGCCACCACGTTTGCCGCGCGCGGCATCGGCTGCGGCATCGCCTCGCTGCGCGTGGACGGCAACGACTTCCTCGCCGTGTATGCGGCCAGCGCCTGGGCCGCCGAGCGTGCCCGTTCGAACCTCGGGCCCACGCTGATCGAGTGGGTCACCTACCGCGCCGGCGCGCACAGCACCTCCGACGACCCCACGCGCTACCGCCCGGCCGATGACTGGACGCGCTTTCCGCTCGGCGATCCGGTGGTGCGGCTGAAGCAGCACCTCATCGGCCAGGGCGCCTGGTCCGAGGCCGAGCACGACGCGACACAGAAGGAACTCGAGGCCGAAGTCACCGCGGCGTTCAAGGAGGCCCAGTCGCACGGCTCGATCCTCGATGGCCACATCCCGCCGCTGGCCACGATGTTCGAGGATGTCTACAAGGACATGCCACCGCACCTGCACGACCAGATGCGCCAGGCGGCAGCGGAGCACGCCGCCCACGCCGCCGCCGCAGCAGGGGGCCAGCCATGACCACGATGACGATGGTGCAGGCGCTGCGCTCGGCGATGGACGTGCTGCTGGCACGCGACCCCGACGTGGTGGTCTTCGGCGAGGATGTCGGCTACTTCGGCGGCGTGTTCCGCTGCACCGACGGGCTGCAGGCCAGGCATGGCCGGCACCGCGTGTTCGATGCGCCGATCTCCGAGGGCGGCATCGTCGGCGCGGCCATCGGCATGGCCGCCTATGGCCTCAAGCCCATCGTCGAGGTGCAGTTCGCCGACTACTTCTACCCGGCTTCCGACCAGATCGTCAGCGAGGCGGCGCGCATGCGCTACCGCTCGGCCGGCGACTTCACCTCGCCGATCACCATCCGCATGCCGTGCGGCGGCGGCATCTACGGCGGCCAGACGCACAGCCAGAGCCCCGAGGCGCTGTTCACGCATGTCTGCGGGCTGCGCACCGTGATGCCGAGCAACCCGTACGACGCCAAGGGCCTGCTGATCGCCGCCGTCGAGTGCGACGACCCGGTGATCTTTCTCGAGCCCAAGCGCCTGTACAACGGCCCGTTCGACGGTCACCACGAGCGGCCGGTGGTGCCCTGGTCGGCGCACCCCGCGAGCGAAGTGCCCGAAGGCCACTACACGGTGCCGCTGGGCTGCGCCGCCGTCGTGCGGCCGGGCAGCGCGGTGACCGTGCTCGCCTACGGCACGATGGTGTTCGTGAGCCTGGCGGCGGCGCAGGAGACCGGCATCGACGCCGAGGTCATCGATCTCAGGAGCCTGTGGCCGCTGGACCTGGCGGCGGTCGTGAACTCGGTGCGCAAGACCGGCCGCTGCGTCATCGTGCACGAGGCCACCCGCACCAGCGGCTTCGGCGCCGAGCTCGCCGCGCTGGTGCAGGAGCATTGCTTCTACCACCTCGAGGCGCCCATCGAGCGCGTGACCGGCTGGGACACCCCGTACCCGCATGCGCTGGAGTGGACCTACTTCCCCGGCCCCGAACGCGTGGGCGCGGCGCTGCGCCGGGTGATGGAGAACTGACCATGGCAATCCATGTCATCCGCGTGCCCGACATCGGCGAAGGCGTGGCCGAAGTGGAGCTGGTGGCCTGGCATGTGAAGCCAGGCGAGAGGATCATCGAAGATCAGGTGCTGGCCGACGTCATGACCGACAAGGCCACGGTCGAAGTGCCCTCGCCGGTGCATGGCGTGGTCGAGTCGCTCGGCGGCGAGCCGGGGCAGGTGCTGGCGGTGGGGGCCGAGCTGATCCGCATCGAGACCGATGCGGCGGTGAAGCCGGCCAGCGGATCGGCGGCCAGCAGCCCGGCCGCCGCGGCAGCGCCGGCGCGAGGGCCGGCGCGAGGGCCGGCCAAGGCGCTGGCACAAGCATCGGCACAAGCGCCCGCGGCGACGGCAGCGGCAGCCGCGAAGAAGGCAACGCCCGCGTCCTCGATGGCGGCGGCGCAGGTGCGGGCGGCGCCGCCCCTGCCATCGGCGGCCGTCACGACGACGCTGGCTGCCGTGGCAACGACCGATGGGGCGCCGGCGCGTGCCACGCCGGCGCGCGTGCTGGCTTCACCCTCGGTGCGCGCGCGCGCCTGGGAGCTGGGCATCGACCTCGCGCAGGTGCGCGCCGGCAGCCCGAGCGGGCGCGTCATGCACGCCGACCTCGACGCGCATGTCGCGCTTCGGGGCGGGGCTCGCCAGGCACAGCCCCCGGCCGCCGCGCCGCGCACCGCACCGGCGGTGCCGCGCGCTGAAGTCGAAGACACCGTCGAGGCCATCCGCATCATCGGCCTGCGCCGCAAGATCGCGCAGAAGATGCAGGAGTCGACGCGCCGCATCCCGCACTTCAGCTACCACGAGGAAGTCGACGTCACCGAGCTGGAAGCGCTGCGCGAGCACCTGAATCAGCGCGGCGGCGCAGGCGGCGCCGAGGGCGCGCCTCGGCTCTCACCGCTGGCCTTCGTCATCGTCGCCATCTGCCGTGCGGTGCCCGAGTTCCCCCAGGTCAACGGCACGCTGGACGACGAGGCCGGCGTGCTGCATCGGCACAGCGCCGTGCACGTGGGCGTGGCGGCGCAGACCGACGCCGGCCTGCTGGTGCCGGTGCTGCGCGACGCGCAGTCTCTCGGGCTCGCCGCCATCGCCGCCGAGACGGCGCGCCTGGCGGCGCTGGCACGCAGCGGCAAGGCCACGCGCGGCGAACTGGCCGGCTCGACGATCACCGTCACGAGCCTGGGCAAGCTCGGCGGCATTGCGACCACGCCAGTGATCAACCACCCGGAAGTGGCCATCATCGGCGTCAACAAGATCGTCGAACGGCCGGTGATGCGCCGCGGCGCCGTGGTCGGCCGGCTGATGATGAACCTCAGCGGCTCGTTCGACCACCGCGTGGTCGACGGCGCCGTGGCCGCGGGCTTCGTGCAGCGCGTGCGCGAGTTGCTGGAACATCCGGCGACGCTGTTCCTCGGCGAGCGGTAGCGGCCACGCGTAGTTCCTGCCTTTCGGGCGGGCTCACCCGCGTGCGCCGTGTGGACCGCCACGCCGGGCGCGGCTTGTTCCAGTCTGCCGGGCGCCCCCACGGAACGCCGGTGAAACGCCCGGCGTCGCACAGCCTGCTGCCTGTGCCACCACCCGAGGACGACGCCATGTTCATCGCCACCCCACCAGACAGCGCCGAGACCGCCCGGCTCTACGGCGCCAACGCCGACTCCGAGGGCTTCGTGATGAACCTCACCAGGGCCTGGGCATGGCGGCCGGACGTCTTCGACGCCTTCGCCGGGCTGCGCAACCAGCTGTCGAAGCCATAGACCCGGGCGTCGCGCCGAACCGCCCGCTGGCCGAGGCAGCGCCCGCCGAAGTCAGGGCAGCGGTCGGCTCCGGCCGGGCCGTGGCGGCGCAAGGCCCAAGCCCGGGCTCGAGGGGCTCGATCTGCCGCGCTCCCCGAGCAGCCATCGCAGCGGAATCGGCGACGACGGCACCCTTTGCCGCATCAGCACGGACATTGGGCGCTCGGCGCGGCCGGGATGCCGGGATGGGCGGCACGGCAACCGCAGCGCCGCGGTGGCGAGGGCTTGGCAGGACTCAGGCCGATCCAGGTCGAGTCCGGCCCGCCCGTCTCGCTGGCGACAGGAGAGCCCCGGGGTCTCCGGGCGTCGCACGCGGGTGTCACAAGTTGCTAATGCGCCGAACAGAGTGCGGGCTTTGTGGAAGCAGTTGTTCTTTCTGGTTGGCCCGCACTCGCCAGCGCAAGGGCGGTAACCAACGGCCACCATCTCCGTGCGAATCGCATCCCGCGGCTCAGGCGTGCATCGGCGGCCGCGGAGCGAATTCGACACAGGCACGGTCCCTGGCCTCCATAGCCTTGCGCGAGCCGACTGTGTGTGAGGGCAACAAGTCGGCGAGCCACACATCCGCTGCCCCGGAGATCCACACCATGAATACGCGTTCGGGCGCCCTGCTGGCGGCCCTTTGCCTGAGCTTTGCCGCTTCTTCCGTCGTGGCCGATTCCAAGCCCGGGCGGGTGCCGGGAGAAAAGCTGGACAGTGGCCTGGGCGAACTGCCGCACTATTCGCAGTGGGTCGACAAGACCGGCCGCCAGCCCGTGGCCTACCGTGTGCCCGGCGAATCGCTGGACGACGGCCTGGGCGAGCTGCCGCACTACTCCAAGTGGATCGACAAGACCGGCCGCGATCCGATGCAGCAGGCCACGCGTACCGTGGCTGCCAAGCGCTGAGGCCCGAACAGCGCCTGGCAGCCGACCGGCGCCCTCGAGGATGAGGGCACAGGAGCCGGGCACAGGAGCCGGGCGCAGGGGCCTCTGGCCGCCTCATTGGCGAAGGGTTGCTGCCAAGCGCCGCTCACGCAGCGCGACGGGCTCGCCCGCCTCCGCAGAAAGCCAGCGCCGCAGCGGCTCAACGAGCGCGGCCTGCAGCGCATCGGCAGGCGTCTCCGCCGCGGCGGGCGAAGGCGCCGGGCGCCAGGCCGCTGCGGGCCGGGCCTCGAGCATGCGCGTGAAACTGGCCGCGATGCCGTCGTCGGCGAAGGCCGGCGAACCGCCCAGGCCCGCGCTTGCGGTCGCGGCAACGAGCAAGGCGCACAGGCCGCGGCGAAGGATGTGTCGGGTCGTCTTCATGGCAAGGGTCCTTTCGATGGTGTCGTGACAAGACAGGCGGCCATCGTCACCCTCGCCGCGCCGCGGGTCTTGAAGCGGCGATGAAATGTGATGAAGCCTCGTCAAGGCCGCAGCAGAATGGCCCCATGGAAGCCATCACGGGCAGCGTGCGCTTCTTCGATGCGCAGTTCCGGCGTCAGCTGCGGGACGCAGACCTCGCGCTCAATCCCTTCGAGCGCGCGGCGTTGCCTCACCTGCGCGGGCACGTGCTCGATGCGGGGTGCGGCCTGGGCAACCTCGCGGTGGCCGCGGCGCAGGCCGGTTGCTCGGTGTGGGCGCTGGACGCGAGCCCGGCCGCGATCGCGCACCTCGCCGCCCTGGCCGCCGCCCACGGCTTGCCGATACGCGCCGAGCAGGCGGATCTGCGCGAGCTCGATCCGTCCGCTGCGGCCTTTGATGCCGTGGTGGCAATCGGCCTCGTGATGTACTTCGACTGCCCGACGGCCCACCGCCAACTCGGGCGGTTGCAGGCAGCGGTGCGCCCCGGCGGCGTGGCCGCCATCAATGTGCTGATCGAAGGCACGACGTTTCTCGATGTCTTCGGCGGCGACCCCTACTGCCTGTTCGGCCGCGACGCGCTGGAGAGGGCCTTCGAAGGCTGGCAGGTGCTGGAGCAGCGCCGCGACGACTTCGACGCGCCGGATGGACGCCTGAAGCGCTTCTCGACCGTGATCGCCCGGCGCCCGCTGCAGCTCGGCCCGTAGCCCGCGGCCCGTCAACGCGGAGTGTGCTGGGCTCGCGGCAGGCTGGGTGTGGCGAGGTCCACGCCATGCCGGGCCAGCCAGGCGGCGAAGACCAGCGCCCAGGCGGCAGCCGCTGCCGCGTGGGCCCACGGGCCGAGCCAGGGCGCGCCGACACGCAGTGCCGCCGCGACACCCGCCAGGGCGAGCCACCACCCGAAGCCGCGCGGTGCCACCGCAGGCCGGCCCGTATGGCGCAACGCCACGCGCGTCATCAGGCCGAGCATCATCGCGCCGAGCGCACCGACGGTGAACGCATGCACCCAGCTCGACGCGGGCAGTGGTGCGCCGCAGGCGATCGCCACCCTCAGCGCAAGCGCCACGAGCAGCCAGGCGAAGCCCAGGTGCATCGCAAGCACGAGCAGGTCGCGAACCTCATTGCCCTCGCCTTCACGCGCACCCGCGCCACCGCACGACGCGAGCCCGCGAGTCCGGCCGCGCGCGATGCGCCACCCGCGCCAGCGCACCACGCGCCAGGTCTGCAGCACGAAGGCAGCGATAGCCGCCACCGTCGTCACGCCGGCCGCGGCGCCGCCGAGATCGCAAGCCGCAAGCGCCACCAGCGCCACCAGCGCCGCCACCTCCAGCGCCGGCCGCGGTGGTGCCGGCGGTTCGAGGCCCGCCGCACGCAGCACATTGGCCGTGAACACCGGCGTCAGCAGGCCGCCGGCCAGCGAGAACATCACCACGACCGGCCATAGCGCCAAGCGCAGCGCCTGCGCCGCACCCGCGGCGTCGCCGCGCGCCTGCGCCACATGCCACAGCAGGTTGGCGACGCCGAGGCCGACCAGCAGCACCGGAAGCACCAGCCACCGCCGTTGCGCAAGCCGAATCAGCGCCGGCACCAGCCCTGCCGCCAGCAGCACCGGCAACGCCAGATCGATCGCGCCCACCCACAACGGTGGCAGCGCGTCGCCAGCGGCGCAGGCCAGGCGACCGGCGAGCCAGGCCGCGGCCAACACCGCGAGCGGGCCGCGCCCGACCTCGGCCATGCCGGCCCAGCTCGGCAGCGCGGTGAGCGCGGTCCCGACAACGATCGCCAGCGCGAAGCCGAAGATCATCTCGTGCGCGTGAAGATGCGCCGCCGGCCACGGTGAACCCAGGGTGAACGACAACGCCGTCGAGATCATCCACACGACGGCGAAGCCGGCGCCCAGCAGATAGAAGACGCGAAACGGGCTCGCGAGCCAAGGCGGGCCGTTCATCCGCCCCACGCTGCCATGCCGCCGTGGCCCGACGCGAACCTACGCGACCACCGTCGCGTCGCGCGTGCCGTCACCCGTGCCGTCACCCGTGCTCTTGCTCGCGCGGTCGTCCGCGCCACCGCGCGACGGCTCGGCCGGCGGGGCCTCGTAACGCCGCAGCTCGTCGGCCAGCCGCGCATGCACCCGCGCGGCCGCGCGTGCGCGCACCTGCCCGAAGCCGCGCACCTCGGCGGGCAGCTCGGCGATGCGCACCGCGCTGTCCAGCCGCCCGGGCGCGAGGCCACCGAGCACCCTTTCGAGCGCCTGATCGTAGGCCGCGCCCAGGTCGCGGTCGAGCCGCCGCTCGGCGCCGCCGCGCCACGGGTCGAGCCAGGTTCCGCGAGCCCAGCGCGCGGCGGCCAGCAGCCTCAGCCACGGGCGCACCCAGGGTCCCAGGTCGGCCTTGCGCAGCGTGCCCCCACGCTGCCACGGCGGCGCGAGGTGGTAGTGGATGCGCAGCGCACCTTCGAACCGCGCGGCGATCGAGGCTTCGAAGGCCGGGTCGGTCAGCTGCCGTGCGGCTTCGTACTCGTCCTTCGGCGCATGCAGCCGATGCGCGACCTGCGCCACCGCGCGTGTCAGGCGCGCGCTGCCCGGGGCCACGCGCTCCTCGGCGTCGCGCACGCGGTCAACGAGCGCTCGGTAGCGATCGGCAGCCGCGGCACCGTGCGACGTGCGCAACGCCAGCTCGCACCGTGCCACGAGTTCGGCCAGCGGCATCGCCGCCGACAGCGGCCGCGCCGGCGCCAGCGCGGCCGCGCGCTGCAGCACCTCCTGCGGCGCATGCGCCAGGCGCCTTCCCCAGGCGAAGGCGCCGAGGTTGTCCTGCACCGCAGCGCCGTTCAGCTCGATCGCGCGCACGATGGACTCGCGCGCCAGCGGCAGCCACCCGCGCTGCCACGCGAACCCCAGCAGCAGCACGTTGGCAGCGATGCTGTGGCCGGCCAGCCGCGCGGCCAGGCCGGTGGCGTCGAACTCGTCGGTCGCGGCCGATGCATCGCGCCCCAGCGCCCGGCGCAGCGCGCCGAGTGCCACCTCGTGCGGGAAGCCGAGTTCGGGGTGGCGCACGATGTCGCCGGTGATCGTGGCGGCCGTGTTGACCACCGCGCGCGTGTGCCCCGGGCGAAGCCGCACGAGCGCTTCGTTGCCCGAGGCCACCAGCAGGTCACAGCCCAGCAGCACGTCGGCATGCACGATGCGCGGCGCGTGCAGCGTCTGGGGCGTCTGCCACGCTTGCGACGCCTGCGCATTGCGCGCTGGCCCCGACCCGGAGGCGAAGCGCACGTGCGTCAGCACCGCGCCGCCCTTCTGCGCCAGCCCGGTCTGGTCGAGCACGGTCGCGTCCAGGCCCTCCAGGTGCGCAGCCATGCCCAGCAGTGCGCCGATCGTCACCACGCCGGTGCCCCCGACACCGGCAACCAGCACCGACCATGGCCCCTGCAGGGTCAGCGGTGTGGGCACCGGCAGGTCGCTCTCGCCAGCCGTGAGGCCGCTGCCACGCCGCGGCACCGCGCCTTCCACCGTCACCAGCGCCGGGCATTCGCCGTCCAGGCAGCTGTAGTCGGCGTTGCAGGTGAAGGGGTCGACTGCTCGCTTGGTGCCGGATTCGGTGGCCACAGGCACGACGGCCAGGCAGTTGCTCTTCACGCTGCAGTCGCCGCAGCCCTCGCACAGCGCTTCGTGGATCACCACCTGCCTCGGCGGCGCCGGCAGCACGCCGCGGCGGCGGCGGCGGCGCGCCTCGGTGGCACACAGCTGGTCGTAGACGATGACGGTCGTGCCGCGCGCCTCTCGCAACTCGCGCTGCACGGCGTCGAAACGCTCGCGGCCGAGCACCTGCACACCGTCGGCAAAGCGCACATCGCGGCCGTACTTCCAGGGTTCGTCTGCGATCACGACGATGCGCGCCACACCTTCAGCGGCGAGTTGGCGCGTGAGCTGCGGCACCGTGAGGGGCCCGTCCACCGGCTGCCCGCCGGTCATCGCCACCGCGTCGTTGTAGAGGATCTTGTAGGTGATGTCGACGCCGGCGGCCACCGCGGCGCGGATGGCCAGCAGCCCGGAGTGGAAGTACGTGCCGTCGCCCATGTTGGCGAAGACGTGGCGCATGCCGGCGTGCGGCGCCATGCCGATCCAGGTGGCGCCCTCGCCGCCCATCTGGCTGATGGTCAGCGTGCGCCGTTCCATGCCCACCGCCATCAGGTGGCAACCCACGCCGGCCAGCGCGCAGCTGTCTTCGGGCACCTGCGTCGAGCGGCTGTGCGGGCAGCCGGGGCAGAAGTAGGGCACGCGCTGCAGCGGCAGCTTCGCGGTGGCAGCCGGCGGCACCAGCGCCGCGGCGCGCTCGGGCCAGCCGCCTGCGGGGTCGATGCGGGCCAGGCGCTGCGCGAGGGCGCGCGCCACCACGAGCGGACTCAGCTCGCCCGTGGGCGGCAGCAGCCACGGCGCCTGCGGCGCCGGCCGCGCCAGCGACCACTCCCCGCCTTCGTCGAACTTGCCCAGCACACGCGGGCGCACGTCGTCGCGCCAGTCGTACAGCATCTCCTTGAGCTGGTACTCGATGATCTGGCGCTTCTCCTCGACCACCAGGATCTCCTGCAGCCCGGTGGCGAAACGCCGCACGGCTTCAGCCTCCAGCGGCCAGGGCATCGCGACCTTCATGAGCCGCAGTCCGAGTGCGGCGGCGTGCTCGTCGCCAAGGCCGAGGGCGACCATCGCCTCGCGCAGGTCGGCCCAGGCCTTGCCGCAGGCGATCAGCCCGAGCCTCGGTGCGCGTGGTTCGATCACCACGCGGTTGAGGCCGTTGGCGCGCACCCAGGCGAGCGCGGCGTAGATCTTCCACGCCTGCATGCGGTGTTCCTGCGCCGCCTGCGGGTCGGGCCAGCGGATGTGCAGCCCGTCGGCAGGTTGCGCCAGGTCCGCCACCGCGGCCCACGCGGCCGCACCGGGCAGCGTGACCACCGCGCTGCTCTCGACGACATCGGCGGCAAGCTTCAGCGCCACCCACAGCCCGGCGTGCCGCGACAGCGCCCAGCCGGCCAGGCCGTAGTCGACGATCTCCTGCACGTTCGAAGGCGCCAGCACCGCCATCGCGCAGGCCGAGAACACATGCTCGCTCTGGTGCGCCACCGCCGACGAGCGCGCCGCGTGGTCGTCGCCGGCGATCACGAGCACGCCGCCAGCGGGTGCCGTGCCGGCGTGGTTGGCGTGCTTGAAGACATCGACACAGCGGTCGATGCCCGGGCCTTTGGCGTAGCACATCGCAAAGATGCCGTCGCGCCGCGCCCGCCCGAACAGCCCCAGCTGCTGCGTGCCCCACACCGCGGTGGCGGCGAGTTCCTCGTTCACCGCCGGCTGAAAGCGCACGTCGTGTTCGGCGAGGTAGCGCCCGGCCTCGTGCAACGTGGCATCCAGCCCGGCCAGCGGCGAGCCGCGGTAGCCGCTGACGAAGCCGGCCGTGTTCAGCCCGGCGGCGCGGTCGCGCTCGCGCTGCAGCATCGGCAGGCGCGCCAGCGCCTGCACGCCGGTGAGCCAGACGCGGCCCTGCGTGACGCGCCAGCGGTCTTGCAGGTCTGCAGGCACGGCAGCCATCGGAGGGGCTTCGAACGACGCGGGCCGATCAACCCGTGCGCGAGAAATCCGGCGCGCGCCGCTGCACGAAGGCTTCGATGCCCTCGCGCGCCGCGGCGGTGCAGGCGGCCTGGCCGAACGCGTGGTAGCCGACCTCGAGCGCGGCGTCCCACGAGGGGGCGCGCGCAGCGTCGCGCACCGCGCGCTCGACCAGGCCGGCCACCGTGGGACTGAAGACCTTGCCACCGCCGGCGGCGCCGCGCGAGGTCTCGGCGGCCGCGGCGCCGTCCAGCGGAGGCAGTGCCACCGGCTCGTCACGCACATGCCGCCGCGCGCCGCCCGCGGCGGCCAGCGCGCGCACGCGCTCGAAGGCGCACTCGAACAGTGAAGCCGGGTCGTCGGCCAGCGCGTCGACGATGCCCAGTTCGTGCGCCTGCATCGCCGGCAGGCGCTCGGCGTGGAGGAGCATGCGCTGCAAGACCGGCGCCGCCGCGGGCCAGCGCCGCTGTGGCACGGCCAGCGCACCGATGCCCGGCACGATGCCCAGAGTGATCTCGGGCATCTGGAACCAGGCGCGCCGCTCGGCCACGATGCCGTGGCAGCGCATCACGAGTTCAAAACCGCCGCCCAGCGCCATACCTTGCACCGCGGCGACCACCGGCTTGATGCAGCGGTCCAGGTGCACGAGCAGTCGCGAGCAGTCGCGCGCGTACTGCGCCGCGGCAGCGGCGTCGCCCAGCAGCGCCGGGAAGCGCCCGATGTCCGCCCCGGTGCAGAACGCCTTCGTGCCGTAGCCGGTGATGACGAAGCCGAGCACCGCGGGGTCGTGCTCATGGCGGCCGATGGTGCCCAGAATCTCGTCGGTCATCGCGTCATGCAATGCATTGAGCGCCTCGGGCCGCCGCAGCGTGATGACAATGATGTCGCCGACGCGGTCCACCACGGTGTGCCGCATGCCGCCGGCGAGGTCGGCGCGCCCGGCCAGCGGACGCGTCGTGCCGGGCATGCCGGGGCGCTCGCGCCCGAAGCGCTTCAGCACGCGGGCCACTTCGTCCACGCCGGCCTGCTCGGCCAGTTCGATGGGCCCGTGCTTGAAGCCCAGCGCCAGGCGGCAGCCGAGGTCGAGGTCGGCAGCGTCGCCGATGCCGCGGTCCAGGATGTCGCCGGCCTGCGACCACAGCACGCCAAGCAGGCGGTCGCGCACCGCCGCCGCACCCGCATCGCCGATGGCGCGCGAGCCCGGTGGCGGCGCACCCGGCGGGCCAGTGAGCCAGCGCTCGACCGAGCCGAAGATGGCTGCCGGCCGGTAGTGCTCGCCTTCCTCGTCGGCCTGCAGCGTGTTCGTCTCGACAATGATCGGGTTGCCGTGCGCGAGGTTGAGCACGAAGAACGGCCCGGCGTGCACGAACGCCTCGGCCACGGCGTCGATCTGCGCGGCACTGGCCTGGGGCAGAAGCAGCGCGGCGTCGTTGCACCAGTTGTCGAAGATGCGATCGAGCATGAAGCAGGGCACATCGGCCGTGGTCAGCGGCACCTTGCCGGTCAGCGCGAAGAGGCGCCGCAACGTCCCCAGCAGGCGGCGGTCGGCACGCGGCCAGTCGATCACCTCGACGATGGGGTTGCGCCAGGCAGGCGCGAAGAAATGCGTGACCGTCGCGCGTTCAGGGTGCTTGAGCTCGGCGAACAGCCGCCCGGCGGGCAGCGAGCTGGTGTTGGAGGTGATGATGGCGTCGCGGCTGACGCGCGCCTCCACCGCCGCAAAGATGCGGCGCTTGAGCGCAAGGTCTTCGGTCGCGGCCTCGATCACCCAATCGCAGCCGTCGAGCAGCGCGTAGTCGGTGCCGCCACCGATGCCCTCCATCACCGCCCGCGCCTCGTCGGCCTTCAGCTTGCCGCGCGCGACGGCCTTGTCGGCGTAGCCGTGCAGCCGCGCGAGCGCGGCGTCCACCGCCTCCTGCCGCAGGTCGAGCAGCGTCAGCCGCAGACCCGGCAGCGCGCTCTTGAGGTAGTAGCCGATGTCCGGCCCGATGGTGCCGGCACCGATCACCGCGACGCGCCGCGGCGCGGGGTCGAGCGTGCTCCAGCAGCTGCGGTCGAGCAGCGGGTTGGCCGGCGCCTTCATCGGCTGCTTCCTCGAGTCTCGGGGTGGTCCTGCCCGCGGGTCACCACATCAGGCCGCCGCTTCAGGCCGCCACGGCCGGCAGCCCCGCCAGCGCCATGGCCAGCTCCTTCTCGTCGTAGGCCTGGTCGGTGAGCTTGCCGGCGGCGTAGTTGCTGTACGCACTCATGTCGAAATGCCCGTGCCCGCACAGGTTGAACAGGATCACCTCGCTCTTGCCCTCGCGCTTGCAGCGCAGCGCCTCGACGATGGCGCCCTTGACCGCGTGATTGGCCTCCGGCGCCGGCACGATGCCCTCGGCGCGCGCGAACATCACCCCGGCCTCGAAGCACGCGTTCTGGTGGTACGCCGTGGCCTCGATCAGCTTCAGCTCGTGCAGGTGCGACACCAGCGGCGCCATGCCGTGGTAGCGCAGCCCCCCGGCGTGGAAGCCCGGC
>JAEUPD010000137.1 GCA_016788525.1 Rubrivivax sp. | reverse complement strand
AGGCCGACGGTGTATCCGTCGGCCGTCATCCGCGACAGGCGCAGCCTGGCGCGGACGCCGGGCCTCGCCCTCGGGCGCGGCAGGGCAGGCCACCCGGGTCTGTGCACGCCACAGCGCGCTGGTGAAACCGCTGAGTGACTCGACGCCGCTGCGGCGCAGGCCGGGCACCGGCCGATTGCACGACCCTGCCGGGAGCCTCTCGCGGCCAGCATCGCCACATTCACGGGATGGCACCGCGCCGCCTTACCGCTCGCGCGGTATTGCCCGTTCGCGGGGCGTCCGAAGAATCGAGGCCTCATCCAGTGCAACGGAAGGAGACCCGAACATGAAGCCATCGCAATTGACGCGCCTGCCTGCCGCCCTTCTCGCGGCATCGGCCCTGGTTCTGGGCGCCGGCTGCGCTGCGCCGCCGATGGTGGTGCCGGTGGCCGGCCTCGAAGCCTCGGCCCGCGTGGCCCTCACCGACCTGCGCCCGGCCACCGAGCGCGAGGGCCGCCTCTTCGCCATGCTGCCTCTGCAACCCGGCTTCGGCGTGGCCCGCATCGGCGAGGACAGACTCAGCCCGCCGCCAATGCGCCTGCTGCAGCACCGGGTGTTCGAGCGCGCAGGTGCCCAGCCGCCGGCGGCCGTGAAGGTGCACCACCTGGCCATCTACCAGAACAACGCCGTTGCGGCCATGCGCGCGGCGTTCGCCACCGCCGGCGGAGCCTCCCTCCAGCGGGCAACCGGCACCATCGACGACGACGCGGCGCGCGCGGTGAACAACCTCGTCGCGGCCGAGCGCTTCGAGGCGCTGACCGGCGACGACGAGTGGAAGCGCGGCGCCTACGACCGGCGCGAGAACCCGGGTCATGCGCCGGCGCTCATCGTGCTGGTCGAGACCGAGATCGATGGCACGCGCGTCTTCACGCGCACGCTGTACAAGACCATGCTCCACGAAGCCGGCGCCCTGCCCAGGGCGGTCGCCGCAGCCCTGGACTACCACCTGGCGCAGCAGGGCCGTTGAGCCGCGGCAGGGACCGCCGTCACCGGGCGGCCGCCGGGCGCCGCTTGAACCACCGCACCACCTGCTCGCGCGGCGCGCGGGCCGGCGCCTGGTGGGCCAGCAGGGCCGCATCGAACGTGTGGCCGGCATCGTCGGCCATGGCCGCCTCGCGCGCCGCGCGCACCGCTTCGCGCCGCTGCGCGGCGCTGCGCGCCACCCCGCCCGCCATGGGTGGCGCCAGGTGCTCGACGATGTGCAGCAGGTTCTCCTTGCCGCGATCGTTGGTGCTGCCGTAGCCCTTGACCAGCCCACCGCAGCGCGCGAGTTCGAGCCCCAGTTGTGCATCGTCGCGTGCGGCGGCTTCGACGGCCGCCAGCCAGCGCTCGATCTGCGCCTGTTCCTGCGCGTAGCGCGCGCCGTGGCGGCGCCAGCCCTTCAGCGCCGCCAGCAGGCGCAGCGCGAGGGCCCCGCGCAGGCCGTGCGAGCCCACCCGCAACGGCAGTGCCCAGGGCTCGCGGCCCGCGGCGACGCGGTGGCGGTCCCAGGCCACCAGGCGTTTGGCCAGCCGGCGTGGCAGCAGGCCAGCCAGCTCGGGCACGCCGGGCTTGAAGTGGTCGAAGATCTTCACCACGTCGCCCGGCGCCGCGCCCACCTCGGCGCGCACGCGGCGCTGCCGGCGCGCCGCCAGCTTCAACGCCGCGACGTGCACGACGTCGTCGAAACACATCCACAGCGCCAGCCAGCGGGCGGCTTCGTCGGCGACGGCGTTGGGCGGCGGCGGCGAGTGCTGCCGATCCTCCGGGCCTGGCGCTCGCGGCGTCGAGGCCGCGGCCAGGCGCGCGAGGCGCTCGTCGTACAACCGGGCATAACGTTCATCCTGGTAGGCAGCCACGCGCTGGCGGGCCAGGGCACGCAGTTCGGGCGGCGCGAGGGATGGCCGGGGCATGCCTTGCACGCCAGCGGCGACCGATGCGACCGGTGGCGCTCGCGCCGGGGACTGCGGCGACGGTGCGCCACGCGCTGCCAGCGCATCGTGCGCCAGCGCAAACCCGGCGAGGCTGGTCTGCACGCCCTTGCCGGTGGCGCGGATGGCCTCTTCATACGCCTGGCGCGGCAGCGGCAGCGCGCCGCTGGCGGCGATGGCGCCCAGCATCACCGCGCTCACCGCGGTACCGGCCTCGCGCGCCAGCGCGTCGAAGTCCAGCAGGTCCACCGTGCGCGCGCTGCCGTGCAGCGCGGCCACCAGGCGCGCCGTGTCGGCACGGCCGTCGCCCAGGGCCATCTTCTCGGCCACCGTGAGCACGCGCGCGGTGCTGCTGACGACGCTCGTGCGCCCGCGGCTGACATACCCCAGGCCGGCCTGGCGCAGCGCCTCGAGCAGCTCGCTGGCCACCAGCAGGTCCACGCCGCCAGGCACCGGGCTCAGGCTGAACACCGGCCGCGGCGCACCGGGCGCTGCAGGCTGCGGCGCGATCTCCAGGTAGTAGGTGGTCGCACCCGTGCGCTGAGCGACGCCGGGGATGCTGGTGGCCTGCGCCGCGTGGCCGGCGCGCACCGCCGCGCCGTACAGCCACTCGGCCAGCACGCCGCCGCCCTCGCCGCCGAGGGCGCAGATGAGGACGCAGACGGGGTGGGCCATCAGTCCGCAGAGATCTTGTTGTCGCGGATGAAGGCGCCAAAGCGCGCGCGGTCGCGTTCCTGGCCGGCGATGAACTCGGCGCGCGTGCCGATCTGCGGCTCGGCGCCCAGCGACTTGATCACGTCCTGCACCTTGGGCGTCCCGAGCGCCTTGTTGATCTCGTCGTGCAGCTGGCTCACCACTGCGGCCGGCGTGGCGCCGGGGGCGTAGATGCCGAACACCGTGTCGGCGTCGAACCCCGTGGCGCCCAGCTCGGCCAGCGTGGGCACGTCGGGGTAGGCCGCAGAGCGTTTGGGGCTGCCCACGGCCAGCATCCTGAGCCGCCCTTCCTTCGCATGGCGCAGGCCCGGACCGGGGTCGAACATGAACTGCAGGTTGCCGGCCAGCAGGTCGGTGAGCGCCGGCGCCGCGCCGCGGTAGGGCACGTGCACGGCGAACAGGCCCAGCTGCTTCTTCATCATCTCGGTGGCCAGGTGCGGGCTCGAGCCGCTGCCCGGCGAGCCGAACGACAGCCGCCCGGGGTGGGCCTTCACGTAGGCGATGAACTCCCTGGCGTCCTTCACCGGCACCGACGGGTGCGTCATCAGGAACACCAGCACGCGCGCCGCGCTGGCCACCGGCGTGAGGTCTTTGGCCGGGTCGAACGGCATGTTCGGGTAGAGGAACGGATTGACCGTGACCGCGCCACCACTGCTCATCAGGAGCGTGTGGCCATCGGCCGGCGCCTTGGCTGCCGCCTCGGCGCCGATGTTGCCGTTGGCGCCGGGCCGGTTGGTCACCACCACCTGCTGCTTGAGCTGCTCGGACAGCTGCTGCGCCAGCGCGCGGCCGATGACGTCGGCCGCGCCGCCGGGCGGGAAGTTGACGATGAGCGTGAGGGGCTTGCCGGGGAACGTCTGCGCGTGCGCGGCACCGGCCAGGACCAGCAGCGCAGTGGCGGCGGCCGCCAGAGCCAGCGTCGGGGCGGCGAAACAGCGTCGAGTGGTCATCACGGTCTCCTGTCGTCGATGGGGGGTCGTGGGCGCGGCGGTCGTCACGCCGGTCGCAGCACGCTGGTGAGCCACCCGCGCAGCCAGGCGGCCAGCCGCTCGTGCCAGCGCGGGTTCTGGATGATCTCGGCCCGGTAGAAGCTCGGGCACAAGCTGGCTGCGTGCGCGTTCTCGCCGCACAGGCCGCAGCCCACGCAGCCGTCGATGACCGTGGCCACCGGGTGCGCACGCAGCGGGTCGGGGTTGTCCTTCAGCGTCAGCGTCGGGCAGCCCGACAGCCGGATGCAGGCGTGGTCGCCGGTGCACACGTCTTCGTCCACACCGTACTTCACGCGCACCACGCGCTCGCCGCGCCTGAGCAGCGAAGCCAGCCACGGCTTGATGCGGCGCTGGCGCTCGAGCTGGCACTCGCCCTCGGCAATGATGACCTTCAGGCCGGCAAAGGGCGTGGTCAGCGCTTCCTGCAGCGTGCGGCGCATGGTGTCCACTTCGTAGGTGTGCACGACGCGCAGCCACTGCACGCCCATGCCCTTCAGCGTGGCCTCGATGGTCTGGTTCTTGTGCGCCAGGCTCTGGTGCAGGCTGCCCCGCGCGGCGGCCTCGGCCTTGGCCTCGTCGTCGGGGGTGTTCAGGATGTCCTGCGTGCCGGTGGCGCTGGTGTAGCCGTTCTTCATCACCAGCAGCACCGCGTCGTCGCCGTTGAAGAGGGCCGCCTGCACGCCGGTGAGCAGACCGTTGTGCCAGAAGCCACCGTCGCCCATCACGGCGACGGTGCGCCTTTGCATCATCGGGCTCACGCCGGCGCGGCTTGCGAGGCTCATGCCGTAGCCGAGGATGCTGTGGCCGCTGCTGAAGGGCTCGAACGTGGCGAACGCGTGGCAGCCGATGTCGGCGGCGACATGCACCGGCCCCACCTGCTGCTGCGCCAGCTTCAGCGCACTGAACACCGGCCGCTCGGGGCAGCCGATGCAGAAGGTGGGCGGGCGCGCGGGCAACGCGCCGCCGAGGGCCCGGGCCACCTCGGCACGGGCGGCGTCGATGCCCTGCAGCCACTCGCGACCGGCGGCGATGGCACGCTCGGCCGCCGGCCCGGCCGCGGCGACCTCGGCAGCGAGCCAGCCCACCAGCGCCCGCACCAGCGCCTCCACCGTCAGCTCGCCGGCGGCCGGCACGAACCCCTTGCCTTGTACCGCGGTGGGCACGCCGTGCCGGCGCAGCGCCTGCACCACGTCCTTCTCGATGTACTCGGGGCTGCCCTCTTCCACCACCAGCACCGCGTGCCGCGCGGCGCAGAACGCCGCGATCTCCGTGCCCGCGAGCGGGTAGGTGACGTTCAGGCACAGCACCGGCAGCCGCGGCTGGCCGCCCTCGTCGGCCAGGCCCAGCAGCTGCAGCGCGCGCACCAGCGCGGGGTAGACGCCGCCCTGCACGACGAGGCCGAGGCCACGGGGCGGCGCGGGCGGCTCTGGCGGGCCGAAGCGCTCGTTCAGCCCGCGCTCGACGATGAAGCGCTCGGCCGCCGGCAGCCGCTGCTCGATCTTGAGCTTCTCGTGGCGGAAGGTCACCGGCGGGTGCGCCAGCCGCATGTAGTCGAAGCGCGCCGGCTCGTCGATGAGGTGGCGCGTGCTCGCCGCCGGCGCCACGTTGTCGGCCGCGGTGAAGCTGCCGCGCACGTGGCAGGCGCGGATGCGCAGCTCCATCATCGCCGGCATGTTGCTGGCTTCGCTGAGCGCAAAGGCCTCGCCCACCAGCCGTGCCATGTGGCCCAGATCGGGCCGCGGGTCGAACAGCGCCAGCGTGCTCTTGGCCGCGTAGGCGTGCGTGCGCTCCTGGATGACGCTGGCGCCTTCGCCGTAGTCTTCACCGACGACGATGAGCGCGCCGCCCACCACGCCGGGCGACGCGAGGTTGGAAAGCGCATCGGCGGCGACGTTGGTGCCGACGATGCTCTTCCAGGTGACGCAGCCGCGCAGCGGGTAGTGCAGGCTGGCGCCCAGCATCGCCGCGGCGCTGGCCTCGTTGCTGCACGCCTCGACATGCACGCCCAGCTCTTCCATCAGCGGCCGCGCCTGCACCAGCACGTCGAGCAGATGCGACACCGGCGCGCCCTGGTAGCCGCCGACGTAGGCCACGCCCGACTGCAGCAACCCCTTCGTGATGGCGAGGATGCCCTCGCCATGAAAGGTGGCCCCGGCGCCGAGCTTCAGCTGCTCGATCTGCTCGGTGAACTGGACTTCCATCGCGCCGTGTCCGGGCAACCTGCGTCGCGCGACTCTCTCACCTCGCCGCCAACGTACACGCCCAGCGGCCGCCGCGGAACCGGCTCTGCCGGGCCGCTGGCGGCGCCCCCCTTGGGGGGAGGCGGCCGCCAGGCCGCTTCGGGGGGTTACTCAATTTCTCCGCCGAACTTCTTGCACAGATTCTCGATGTACTTCTCGATCAGGCCTTCGAACTCGCTGTTGACCACCGGCACGACGATCATCTTCATCAGCCCGGGCAGCGGCACGTCCACCGTGCCACTGGTCTTCAGCACGATGTTCGTGCGGTCCTTGCCTGCGGTGATCTTCCAGCTGCCGCTGATCTGCGCGTTGCTCTGGTCGTCCTTGTGCGGCGCCCAGGTGATGGTGCCCTTCTTCTCGTCGCTCTTGTACTTGCACGCGTAGATGGTCTGGATGCCCACCTGCGCGGTGCCCACCTTCTGCATCTCCCAGCGGTAGGCGTTGTCGCCCAGGTCGTGCAGCTTCTTCACCTTG
>JAEUPD010000126.1 GCA_016788525.1 Rubrivivax sp. | reverse complement strand
ACTACGAGATCCTGTTCTGGGGCGGCGGCCACGCGCTGCAGTTCACCTGGACGCTGCTGATGCTGGTGGCCTGGCTCGTGCTCGCGCAGGCCTGCGGCGCGCGCGTGCCGCTGTCGCCGCGCATCGTGCTGCTGCTGTTCGCGGTGGCGCTGGTGAGCGTGTTCGTCACGCCGCTGGCCTACCTCATGCACGACGTGAGCACCGTCGAGCACTGCGACATGCACACCTGGGGCATGCGCTTGGGCGGGGGGTTGGCGATCCTGCCGTTCGTGCTGGCGGTGGGGCTGGCGATGCGCTCGCTTCGAAACCTCTCGCCAGCGCAGCGGCCGCTGGGCGCGGCACTCGGCGCGTCGATGCTGCTGTTCGTGGCCGGCGGGCTGATCGGGCTCACCATCTCGGGCAGCAACGTCAAGATCCCGGCGCACTACCACGGCTGCATCATCGGCGTGACGCTGGCACTGATGGGCCTGGTGCTGCACCTGCTGCCGCAGCTGGGCTGGCGCGCGGCGACCGGGCGGCTGGCGGTGGCGCAGCCGTGGCTCTACGGCATCGGCCAGCTGCTGCACATCGCGGGGCTGATGTGGTCCGGCGGCTACGGCGTGCAGCGCAAGGTGGCCGGTGGCGAGCAGGTGCTGCGTTCCACCTCCGAAGTTGCCGGAATGGGGTTGATGGGGCTGGGCGGCCTGCTCGCCATCGCCGGAGGCCTGGCGTTCGTGGTCGTCGTGCTGCGCGCGATGCGCCCGGTGCACCCCAGTGCCGAGGCGCCGCCGCCGGGCAGCGCGCCTTCGTCCACGAGCGCCCGCCGATGATCGGGCTGGTGCAGCGCGGCCTGCGCGCGGTGTTCATGCGCGCCGAGGCGCTGTTCAACCGCGCCTTCGGCGACCGCCTGAACCCCTTGTACCACCTGGGGGCGATCAGCTACTACCTGTTCTGGGTCGTCGGCGCCACCGGAGTGGTGCTGTACATCTTCTTCGACACCAGCGTGGCCGGCGCGTGGCGCTCGGTGCAGGCGGTGAGCGAGGGCGGCTTCGGCCTGGGCTCGGTGGTGCGCACGATGCACCGCCACGCCACCGACGCGATGATGCTGACGATGGGCATCCACCTCGTGCGCCACTTCGCGTTCGACCGGCTGCGCGGCTTTCGCTGGTTCTCGTGGGTCACCGGCGTCGTGCTGCTGTGGCTGGCCTATATCGCCGGCGTCAACGGCTACATGCTGCCGTGGGACCGGCTGGCACAGTTCGTCACGCAGGCCAGCTTCGAGTGGCTCGACGGGCTGCCCGGCTTCGGCGGGCGGCTGATCCGCAACTTCATCGCGCCCGAGCACGTCAACGACCGGCTGTTTTCGCTGCTGGTGTTCATCCACATCGGCGTGCCGCTGGCCATGCTGCTGCTGCTGTGGGTGCACGTGCAGCGCGTGCCCAAGGCGAGCACGCAGTCGCCCAGGCCGATCGCGCTGGCGCTCACGGCGGCGCTGGTGCTGCTGGCGATCGTGGCGCCGGTGGCGAGTCATGCGCCGGCCGACCTGCGCACGGCGCCGGCGCAGCTGGCGCTCGACTGGTTCGTGCTCACGGTGTACCCCCTGATCTACGCCTGGTCGCCGCGCACGCTGTGGCTCGTGGTCGGTGCGGCAACGCTGCTGCTGCTGCTGTTGCCATGGCTGCCGCCGCGCCGCGCCGGGCAGCCGCTGCAGCTGACGCTGCACCCGGGCCCGGTGCGCGTGAGCGCGCGCGCCGGCGAGACGCTGCTCGAAGCCGGCCTGCGTGCTGGCGTGCCGCTACCCTACGACTGCCGCAGCGGCGGCTGCGGGCTGTGCCTGTGCACGGTGCACCATGGCCACTTCGACGCCGGCCCGTTCCAGGAGGCGGCGTTGACCACGGCGATGCGCGCGCGCGGCCAGGCGCTGATGTGCTGCGCCGTGCCGCTGGAGGACCTCGAGCTCGAGGTCGAGGGCGTGGCCACGCTCGTCGGCGAAGGCGCCGGCGCCGCGCCGAGGCGCTGGCACGCCACCGTGCGCACGATGGAACGACTGGCCCCCGAGCTGATGCGCATGCACATCCAGCTGCCCGACGGCGAGCACATCCCCTTCGTCGCCGGCCAGTACATCAACATCATCCTCGACGACGGCGCCAGGCGCGCCTTCTCGTTCGCCAACCCGCCACCCGACGCGGCGGCGCCGCCCAGCACCGCCGGCGACGTGATCGAGCTGCACGTGCGTCGCATTCCCGGCGGCCGCTTCACGACCGAGGTCTTCGAGCGCATGCAGGTCGGCGACCGCATCGACTTCGAAGGGCCGCTCGGCCGTTTCGCGTTGAACGACAGCGCGCGGCCGATCCTCTTCGTCGCCGGCGCCACCGGCTTCGCCCCGGTGAAGAGCATCCTCGAGGACGCGTTCCGCCGCGGCATCACACGGCCGATGCAGCTGTACTGGGGCGTGCGCACCGCGGCCGACCTGTACCTGCAGGACGAGGTGGCGCGCTGGCAGCGCGAGCATGCCAACTTCAGCTACGTGCCGGTGCTCTCGCACGCCGCCGACGACACCACCTGGCGCGGGCGCCGCGGTTTCGTGCACCAGGCGATGCTGGCCGATCACCCCGACCTGGCCGGCCACGAGGTCTATGCCTGCGGCTCGGTGCAGATGGTGCGCGCAGCCGTGCCCGACTTCCTTGCGCACGGGCTGGATGAGGGGTTCTGCTTCTCCGATGCGTTCACGCCGAGCAAGGCGATCGCGGGCTGAGCCCGGCAATGGTGATCCTGCATCCGGCAGTTCGCGTTCACGGGTCGTTCCGACGCTTGGTCTTGGGCCGGAACGAATCGAAACCATCACACCCCGAGGCGCGTGGCGCGCCAAGGCCGCCGGGTGGTCGGCTCCGCGAATGTCCTCTTCGGGGAGCCCAGCTTCGCTGGTCTCCCCGATGCCCCCTTTATTTCGCTGCGCCGACCACCCGGCGGCCTTGGCGGTGCACACGGATCGGTCGCCGATCGCTCGGACGCCGCAGCGCGTGCCGGACCGGGCCGCCGGGGTGCCCTGCGCAGCGAAATCAAGGATGCATCTGAGTATCCTGCGAAGCAGGGCACTCAGAAAAGGACATTCGCGGAGCAGGGCACCCCGGCGGCCCGGTCCCGCCACCACGTCCGGAAACAAAAAAGCCCGCTGCTTTCACAGCGGGCCCACGTCAATGCAGCACCGGCACTAGCCCTTCACGCACACCACCTGCTTGAGCGTGTGCACGACATCGATCAGGTCGCGCTGCGCCTCCATCACGGCGTCGATGTCCTTGTAGGCCGCGGGCGTCTCGTCGATCACGTCCTTGTCCTTGCGGCATTCCACGCCCTCGGTGGCGGCGCGGTGGTCGGCCAGCGTGAAGCGGCGCCTGGCTTCGCCGCGGCTCATCGCGCGGCCGGCGCCGTGCGAGCAGCTCTCGAACGAGTCGGCGTGCCCCTTGCCGCGCACGATGTACGAACGCGCGCCCATGCTGCCGGGGATGATGCCCAGCTGCCCGGCCTTGGCGTTGACCGCGCCCTTGCGCGTGACGTAGACATCCGCGCCGAAGTGGTGCTCACGCTGCACGTAGTTGTGGTGGCAGTTCACCGCCTCGACGTGGCTCCGGAAGTTCTTGCGGATCACGGTCTTGGCCGCTTCGATCACGCGGCGCATCATCACCTCGCGGTTCAGTGCCGCGAACTTCTGCGCCCAGCCGACCGCGCGCACGTAGTCGCCGAAGTAGCGGCTGCCTTCCTCGAAGTAGGCGAGATCGCGGTCGGGCAGGTTGGCCTCGTGGCGCATCGCGTCCTGCCTTGCCAGCTCGATGAACATCGTGCCGATCGCGTTGCCCACGCCGCGCGAGCCCGAGTGCAGCATGAACCACACCGACTGTTCTTCGTCGAGGCAGACCTCGATGAAGTGGTTGCCCGTGCCCAGCGTCCCCAGATGCACGCGGTGGTTGGTCTTCTCGAGCTTCGGATAGCTGCGGCACAGCTCGGTGAACTCGGGCTCGAGCTGTTCCCAGGCGGTGTCCACCGCGCCCGGCACCTTGCCCCAGGCACCGGGGTCGCGCGCACCCGGCGCGCGGCCATGCGGCACCGCGCGCTCGATGGCCGCGCGCAGCGGGCCGAGGTTGTCGGGCAGGTCCTCGGCCTTCAGCGTGGTCTTGCAGGCGATCATGCCGCAGCCGATGTCCACGCCCACGGCGGCCGGGATGATGGCGCGCAGGGTCGGGATCACCGAGCCGACGGTGGCGCCGATGCCGAAGTGCACGTCGGGCATCGCCGCGATGTGCTTGAAGACGATCGGCAGGCGCGCGGCGTTGGTCAGCTGGCGCTTCGCTTCGTCTTCCACCGGCACGCCGCGCGTCCACATCTTCAGCGGCACGCCGCCCGGCACTTCTTCTTCGATGTAGTTGATTTCGTTCGTTTCCATGATGCGATTCTCCGGTTCCAGGGGAGGCTGCCAATGCAGCCTCCCCCAACGTGCCCCCGGGCACGCGCCACGGAGGCGTTTTCTCAGCGCAGCTTCACCAGGCCGTTGAGCACCTGGTCGAGGCCGCCGAACACGCTGATCTTGTCGATGCGCTCGGCCACCCGTTCCAGCGTCTCCAGCTCCTTCAGGCGCAGCGCGACGGGGTTGTCCTCCATCACCTTGGCCGTGTTGAGCAGCGAACGGGTGGCCGCAGTCTCTTCACGCCGGCGGATCACGTTGGCCTCGGCGGCCTTGCCGGCCTCCACCACCTGGGCGAGGATGGTCTTCATCTCGCCCGGCAGCACGATGTCCTTGACGCCCACGCCATCGAGCGCGAGGCCGTAAGCCGCGAGCTTCGAGCTCACCTGGGCGGTGACGACCTCGTCGATGACCGACTTGTTCTCCAAGAGCTCGTCGAGCGAGCGCGTGCCCACCGCGGCGCGCAGGCCGAACTGCAGCTCGCGGTACAGGTGCTCCGCGGGCTTGGCGAGTTCGCGATACGCCCTCAGCACATCGGTGAAGCGCCACGTCGCCGACAGGTTCAGCCTCAGCGCCACCTTGTCGCGCGTCAGGATCTCCTGGCCGCTGACTTCCAGCGCCTGCAGCCGCAGGTCCACCAGTTCCGCCGCGACGTGGCGGTTGAACTTCCAGAACGCGTGCGCGCCCGGTGCCAGCAGCCGCGCGACCTTGCCGTCGAGCCACAGGATGCCGGCGCCGTGTTCGGGCACCTGCACCTGCAGCACGCCGGCCAGGCCCACCACCGCGCGCGGGCGCAGCTGCGTCTGCACCAGGCGCGCGGCCAGCGCCGCGGGCAGCTCGGCGGTCTCGGTGATGTCCACCACCTCGACCTTCACATCGACAAGGCCCTTCCAGTACAGGCGCCGCGTGGCCGGCGGCAGCAGCTCGACCAGCACGCCGTTGTCGGTGCGCAGGCCGACTTCGCTTTCGCCGAGCTCGACGCGCACGAACTCGGCCGCGACCACCGCCGGCTCCTTGACCATCAGGTAGTCGGCCAGGCGGTGCGTGAACGCCGGCTGGTCGAGGTCGAAGCGCTCGGCTTCGAGGGTGTCGAAACCGGCGAACAACCAGTGCGTGCCGGGCTGCAGCACACGTTCGAAGCTGCCGTTGCGCAGCAGCAGCGCGCGCTCGTTCTTGGCGACAGTGACACGCTCGATGATCTTCATCGGAGTTCTCCTTGTGTTGTCTGAGGCGTGTGGGTGAATGAATGAGTTGAGTGAATGACGGAAGAGGTGCCGTTACAGCGACCTCCGCGGACCTCGGATGCCTGGGCTCGGGTGCCACGGTGCGCGTCGGCGGGCGGCGCTGCGCCCGAGAGTGCCTCGACGTGGTTCGCGTCCAGGCGCTTCGGGGTGGCATGGCCTGCTTCGGCTGGCCGTGGACGCGAAGCTCCGCCTGCCCGAGGCACGAGCGGCGGCCGCTGATGCGCCGTTCAGCTTCACGCCTTGCGGCGAAGGGCTGTGCGGTGCACGTCCGGCGGGTGGTCTTTCGACCGGTTCACTGGGGTGGAGCGGGAGTCGAACCCGCGACGGACGACGGTTCAGGTCGTTGCTCTGACCAACTGAGCTATCCAGTGGAGGTGATGCCGGGAGTCGAACCCGGGGCCCCGAAGAGCCACCCTGTCATCACCGTGGCATCGGCCACTTCCGGCAGCGCGGCATGTGTCGTGGCGACAGCCTCCCGGCGACGGGAGGCCGGCCGCGGCACACCGGTGGGGCGGTTGAACCCCGGCCTGTGAGCGCTGCGTTCGGCGGCGGATTCTTCGTGCCCAACGCTGAGATGGCCGTGCCGCTCAGCGCTGGTAGTGATCGCGGCTCGCGCCGTCAAAAGCAACCGCCGCGCAGGCAGCAGCGCTTGAAACGAGCGACCTGAGCCGCACGGGCAGGGGTCGTTGCGGCCGAGCTTCTCGATGAGCTCCTTGCCGCCGTGCACGATGCGCTGCCCGCGCTTGACCCGCGCCTCCGACGGGAAGCCCTTGCGGCGCTTGCTCGTCACTTCGAAAGCAGGGGTCGTGTTCGAGGTTCGGTTTCATGGTGATCTCCCTGTGTGGTGTTGAGTCGAAGGACTTGGTTGGTTGATGCTTGGTCCCCTCGGTCCGATTCGAACGGACATGCCCGAAGCGGGCACCGGTTTCTGAGACCGGCGTGTCTGCCAGTTCCACCACGAGGGGAGCGATTGATTCAATGTCGATGCGCTTGGCCGCGCGCGTGCGCTTGGGGGTGGCCGGTCGGAGTTGAACCGACACCGGCGGGGTCACGACCCGCCGCTCTGCCGTTGAGCTACGGCCACACCGAAGCGCACGCGATGGGTAGGCGCGAGACAGGCGCACCTACCGCAGCGCGATGCCACGCGCCTTGGCCCAGCGTTCGAGCACGTTGCGCTCGTCGGCGTGCGCCAGCCGGTTGGCCAGCCCCCGCACCTGCACGGCCTGGCCCTGCGCGTCGACTTCGATCGTCAGCAGGCGATCGATGCGCTCCTTGGTGCAACGCCTGAGCGACCAGATCGATGCGTGGCCGGCGATGCACTTGCCGGCGTAGCTCCAGACGCAATGCCGCATCGCGCGGCTTTCCATCACCAGGTCTTCGGCCCGCTTCAACTGGCGCACCACAAAGCGCTCGCCGCGGGCCTTGGCCTCCTTGGCCGAAGGCGCCCATTCCCAATCGGCGAGCTTCGAGCCGGACCAGGCGGCGTCCGGTGCGACCGCGCTGCCGCCCGGAGCATGAGCCCGCCGGCGGATGGCCTCGATGCGCTCGATGGCCGCGATGTCGTGGTGCCACTCGCGCATGCCGCGGCTCAACGTGGCCAGCGTGCGCCCTTCGAGGCGGTAGCCGGCATCGCGGCCGCGGCATTCGGCCAGGTAGTCGATCAGATCGTCCATCGTCTCCAGCGGCACCGGGTTGGCGCAGAAGAACCGCGCAACCTCGCGCCAGAAGGCCATCTCGTTGCGCGGCTTGCGCGTGATCTTCGAGCGCGCGATGCGCAGCGCCACGCCCGCATCGCCGGTGTAGGAGCGAGCGATGGCCAGCCAGAAGGCCTCGTCGAAGCTCAGGCCCGCGGGCGGGTTGAGGAAGGCGTGGACCTCCTTGCGCGTCAGCCAGGCGCTGGCGCCGGCCTTGTACAGCGAGCCACCGCGCACGGCCTCGACGTACCAACGCCGGCGCAGCAGCACTTCGCCCTCGTCGAGCCCGGCGGGGTCGATCCAGACCTGCTCGAGCGTCGAGGGGACCGGATACAAGGCGAAGAGGTGGCGTGCCGCGGCCAGCCGCAGACGCGCGGCGTCGCGCGTCTTCATCTGCGGATGCCATGCCTGCGGCTCGCGCACGGCCAGGCCGGCGAAGCCGCGCTGGGCCTCTTCGAGGGCGGTGACGAAGTCCGGCGGCGGCCGCGAGCGACGCATCACGCGGCGCAGCGTGGCCTCGTAGAGTTCGGTTCGTTCGCGCTCGGCGTCCTGCCTGCGCTGGATCATCGAGCGTGCCATGGTGGTTGCCTGCTTGGTGGGTTGGTGTGAAGTGAAAGAGCGGTTGGTCTCGGTGGTAGGACTCGAACCTACGACCTCGTGCTTCCGAAGCACACGCGCTTGCCGGGCTGCGCTACACCGAGTTGAAGGATCTGGTACCTCGTGCACGAGTCGAACGTGCGGCCTCCGGCTCCGCAAGCCGGCGCTCTCGATCCACTGAGCTAACGAGGCAGGGTGACTGGCGCCTCGTGCGGGACTTGCTCTGCGGGCGAAGCCCGCAGCCCGCGGCTTCCGACTAGACAGGCCGGCACTCTGACCGCTGAGTTGACGAGGCTTGATGAAACCATCCGGTCACGGGTTCCGGCGCCGCCCGATCTTTGCGGCCGATTTCCGCCTCGAAGCATGAGCTCGACGAGGCTCCTGTGGGTTGGCATCGCGTGCGGGACTTGAACCCGCGTCCCCGGGTTGAAGGCCCGGGATCCTGACCGGCTAGACGAACGCGACGCGGTGGTTGATCCACTTCGGCTGTGCCCAGGCGCGAGCGTCCCGTCGGACGTGGTGTCTCGCTGCACGGGGCCTGGGCCCGTTGTCGATCGAGAGGCCGCGCACATCCCGCGGCCGCCCACACCCTGTGTCGCGGCCGCGGAGTGCCTGGG
>JAEUPD010000090.1 GCA_016788525.1 Rubrivivax sp. | reverse complement strand
GGGCCGACGGGGTGCCCTGCGCAGCGAAATCAAGGATGCATCCGAGTGCCATGCGAAGCAGGGCACTCGGAAAAGGACATTCGCGGAGCAGGGCACCCCGGCGGCCCGGTCCCGCCACCGTCCGGCGGAGTGCGACTGATCGCGAAGGGGTATCAGAAGTCGATGGCGCCCGGTGCCACCCAGTACAGCCCGCCCACGTAGACCAGGTAGCGCAAGAACTTGCCGATCGCCATGTACGCCACGCAGGGCCAGAACGGCAGCCTCAGCCAGCCGGCCACGGCGCACAGCGGGTCACCGACGAACGGCAGCCAGGCCAGCAGGCAGGCCGGCGGGCCGAAGCGCTCGAGCCACTTCAATGCCCGCGCGTCGTGCGGCGGCGCGTGCGTCATGCGCTCGTAAGCGGCCTCGGCGCCGTAGCCCATCCAGTAGGTGATCGCGCCGCCGGCGGTGTTGCCGGCGGTGGCCACCAGCAGGGCCGGCCAGAACAGCTCGGGGTTGAGCTTCACGAGGCCGTAGACGGCGGGCACGCTGGCCATCGGCAGCAGCGTGGCCGACACCAGCGAGACGAGGAACACCGTCAGCAGCCCGACCTGCGGCACCGCCAGTGATGCCAGCAGCGAATGCAGCCAAGCCTCCATGTCAGGCCATTATCGAGGCCGCTGCATCGAGGGGCGAAGACCCGTGACCCGATGGCTATACTCGCGCCTCTTTTTTGAGCAACGGCACTGGCGGCGGGGGCTTGGTCTTCGCAGGGGGTGCTTCCGCGGCTCAGACCTCGCCCGATGCGCCTTGGTTCCCACACGCTGCCCCATCCGTTCTTCGTGGCCCCGATGGCCGGCGTGACGGACCGGCCCTTCCGCATGCTGTGCCGCCGCCTGGGCGCCGGCCATGCCGTCAGCGAGATGGTGACGAGCCGGCGCGAGCTGTGGGATTCGCTGAAGACCTCGCGCCGCGCCGATCACGCCGGCGAGCCCGGGCCGGTGGCGGTGCAGATCGCCGGCGTCGACCCGGCCGAGATGGCCGACGCGGCGCGCTACAACATCGATCGTGGCGCCCAGATCATCGACATCAACATGGGCTGCCCGGCCAAGAAGGTGTGCAGCAAGTGGGCCGGCTCCGCGCTGATGAAGGACGAGCCGCTGGCCGTGGCCATCATCGAGGCGGTGGTGGCGGCCTGCGCGCCGCGCGGCGTGCCCGTCACGCTGAAGATGCGCACCGGCTGGAGCGCCAGCGCCGGCCGCGGGCGCAACGCGCTGGTGCTGGCCCGCGCCGCCGAAGCCGCCGGCGTGGCGATGGTCACCGTGCATGGCCGCACGCGCGAGATGGGCTACGGCGGCCAGGCCGAGCACGATACCGTGGCGGCCATCAAGGCGGCGCTGTCGATCCCGGTGGTGGCCAACGGCGATGTTCACTCGGCCGAGCGCGCCGTGGAGCTGCTGCGCACCACCGGCTGCGACGCCGTGATGATCGGCCGCGCCGCGATGGGCCGGCCGTGGATCTTTCGCGAAGCGCTGCATCTGCTGCAGCACGGCACGCCGGCGCCCGCGCCGGCCACGCGCGACGTGCAGCGCTGGCTGCTCGAGCACCTGCGCGACCACCACGCGCTGTACGGCGAGTTCACCGGCGTGCGCAGCGCGCGAAAGCACATCGGCTGGGCGGTGCGCTTGCTGCCCGGCGGCGAGGCGTTCCGCCGCTCGATGAACGCTCTCGCGGGCTGCGAGGAGCAGCTGGCCGCGGTCAGTGCCTTCTTCGATGCGCTGGCCGAGCGCCACGAGCGCCTGCCCGAGCCCGCCGGGGCCGACGCCGCAAACGATGATGGGGCCGTCGGGCTGCGCCCGGCCGCTTGAGGCCACGCAGCGCACTCCCGATTCCCCCACCGGAGGACCCATGTCCCGCAAAGTCATCGACGAGGCGGTGCGAGCCAGCGTCGAGCAGTACCTGAGCGACCTGCGCGGCGCCGAGCCCGGCCGCCTGCACGACCTGTTCATGGCCGCCGCCGAGCGGCCGCTCCTGGACGTGGTGATGCGCCATGCCGAGGGCAACCAGAGCCGCGCCGCCGAGTGGCTGGGCATCAACCGCAACACGCTGCGCCGCAAGCTGCACGACCACCGGCTGCTCAAGTAGGCGCCGGACGCCCGTCCGAGGCCGCGCCGTCCGCAGCCCCTCCCGAATCCACTTCCGAAGAGACCTTCCCACCGTGCCCATGCATCCCCGCACCGCGCTGCTGTCGGTGTCCGACAAGACCGGCGTGATCGAGTTCGCCCGCGCCTTGCATGCCGCTGGCGTGCGCCTGGTGTCCACCGGCGGCACGGCGCGCCTGCTGGCCGACGCTGGCCTGCCCGTGGCCGAAGTGGCCGAGCTCACCGGCTTTCCGGAGATGCTCGACGGCCGCGTCAAGACGCTGCACCCGCGCATCCACGGCGGCCTGCTGGCGCGCCGCGACCTGCCGGCGCACATGGCGGCGCTGGCCGCGCACGGCATCGGCACCATCGACCTGCTGGCCGTCAACCTCTACCCCTTCGCGCAAGCCACCGCGCGCGAAGGCTGCACGCTGGACGACGCGATCGAGAACATCGACGTCGGTGGCCCGGCAATGCTGCGCGCCGCGGCCAAGAACTGGGCCCATGTGGCCGTGGTCGTCGACCCGGCCGACTATGCCGGCGTGCTGGCCGAGATCGCGCAGGGCGAGGGCGTCGCGCCCGCCACGCGCTTTCGCCTGGCGCGCAAGGTGTTTGCGCACACCGCCGCCTACGACGGCATGATCACCAACTACCTCACCTCGCTGGCGCCGGGTGCCGAGGCCGGCGCCGACCGCGTACCCGCGCGGCTGCCCTACCCGGTGGTGCTGTCGCTGCAGCTGACCAAGACGCAGGACATGCGCTACGGCGAGAACCCGCACCAGAGTGCCGCCTTCTATCGCGAGGCCACGCCCGCGGCCGGGCTGCTGGCCGGCTGGGTGCAGCACCAGGGCAAGGAGTTGAGCTTCAACAACATTGCCGATGCCGACGCGGCCTGGGAGTGCGTGAAGAGCTTCGCCACCGGCGGCGCCGCCGGCGCGCCGGGCCAGGCCGCCTGCGTGATCGTCAAGCATGCCAACCCTTGCGGCGTGGGCGTGGGCGACACGCCGGCCGAGGCCTACGTCAAGGCGTGGAAGACCGACCCGACCTCTGCCTTCGGCGGCATCGTCGCCTTCAACCGGCCGCTGGATGCCGCCGCCGCCGAGGCGATGCAGGCCACCAGGCAGTTCGTCGAGGTGCTCGTGGCGCCGGGCTACACGCCCGAGGCGCGCGCGCTGTTCGCGGCCAAGACCAACCTGCGCCTGCTGGAGGTGGACCTGCCGGCTGGTACGGCGGCGAGCAACACGCTGGACTTCAAGCGCGTGGGCGGCGGGCTGCTGGTGCAGTCGGCCGACGCGAAGAACGTGACCGCTGCCGAACTGCGCGTGGTGAGCCGGCGTGTGCCCACGCCGGCGCAACTGGCCGACCTCCTGTTCGTCTGGAAGGTGGCCAAGTTCGTGAAGAGCAACGCCATCGTGTTCGGCGGCGGTGGCATGACGCTGGGCATCGGTGCCGGCCAGATGAGCCGGGTGGACAGCGCCCGCATCGCCTCCATCAAGGCCGGCCACGCGGGCCTGTCGCTGGCCGGCTCGGCGGTGGCCAGCGACGCCTACTTCCCGTTCCGCGATGGCCTGGATGTCGTGGTCGATCACGGTGCGGCCGCGGTCATCCAGCCCGGGGGCAGCGTGCGCGACGACGAGGTCATCGCCGCGGCCGACGAGCGCGGCGTGGCAATGGTGTTCACCGGCACGCGTCACTTCCGGCACTGAAGCGCGCGCGCGCCGGGGGGGGAGGCGGGCGCGCAGCCCGCGGCCAGCGTCTTGGGCGGTCGAGGCGGGCGCCACGCCGAGACTCAAGGCGCGGCCGGCGCTGCCGATAGTCCACGGCAGCGGCCGCGCGCCACGCACGCGGGCGGCCTGCTGCCGCCATGACCACGCTGTTGCCCCTGCCCGAGATCGAAGACCCGCTCGAAGCGCCCGGCTGGCGCGCCTCGCGCCCCGAGGACGAGGGCGCGCTGCACACCCAGGTGCTGCGTGAACTGAACGACGCCGGTGGCCTGCTGCATGTCGGCGGCAGCGGCCAGCGCGGGGTTTCCGCCACGCTGCAGCTGGTGGACGTGCTGCAGCAGCAGGTGGTGCTGGCCAGCCGCGACGACGGCATCGCCGTCGCGCGGGCTTTGCAGGCGCGGCCGGTCTGGGCGGCGGCGAATGTGCGCAGCCTGCGGGTGCAGTTCGCGCTGGTTGCCGCCTGCGCTGCGCGAGAGGACTTCGGCCGCCCCGGCGTGTCGGGTGGCGAGCGCTTCCTCATCCAGGCCCGCTGGCCGCGCGAGATCTACCGCACCTCGCGCCGGCACGCCCCGCGCGTGCTGCGCGGGCCGCGCTGCTCGCCGGTGGCGCGCATCCACCACCAGGCCGAGCAGCTGGCCAGCTCGCGCGAGTTCACCGTGCTCGACCTCAGCGAGGCTGGTGGTGCGCTGCTGTTGCCGGCCGGCATGGCGCCGCCCCTGGTGGGCAGCCCGTTGCGCCGCATCGAGCTGGAGCTCGACGACGAGCACATCGTCTTCACTGACGCGCTGGTGATGCATGCCACGCCGCTGCGCCGCGGCACGCATCGGGTGGGCTGCCGCTGGCAAGGCATGCCCTCGGCCGGGCAGCAGATGCTGCGGCGCTGGCTGGCCGAAGCCGGGGGGCACCTTCCGGCGCTGGCGGCGATGGCGGACGACTGACCTCAGTCGACGGGGGATGCGGGCAGCGGCGTGCCGGCTGCATGCCGCCTGCCGCCTGCCGCCTGCGTGCCGCCTGCCGCCTGCGTGCCGCCTGCGTGCCGCCTGCGTGCCGTGACTCTGGCGATGGTTGTGGCGTGCACAGACCCGGGTGGCCTGCCCTGCCGCGCCCGAGGGCGAGGCCCGGCGTCCGCGCCAGGCTGCGCC
>JAEUPD010000087.1 GCA_016788525.1 Rubrivivax sp. | reverse complement strand
CACCGAGCTGAACGACTTCAGCACGATCGGCGCACCCACCTCGCGGCAGAAGGCGTTGAGCTCGTCGACCATCGCCGCGGTGCTGCGCGTGAGCGTGGCCTGCAGCTCGGGGCCTTCGCGGTCGAGGTGCTCGAGCACGGCCTTCGCGGCCACCAGTGCCAGCGGGTGGCGCACGAAGGTGCCGGCGAAGTAGGTGACGCCCACGGTGGGGATGGAGTCGTCGCCGAAATCCCAATGGCCGCCGTCCAGCGCGTCCATGAACTCGCGCGTGCCGGCGATGACGCCGATCGGGAAGCCGCCGCCCACCACCTTGCCGTAGCTCGCGAGGTCGGCGCGGATGCCGAAGAGCGCCTGGATGCCGCCGGGGTGGCTGCGAAAGCCCGTGACCACCTCGTCGAAGATGAGCAGCGCGCCGTTCTGTTCGGTGACCGTGCGCAGCTCGCGCAGGAACTCCTTGGGCTGGAAGTCGGGGCGGCGGCTTTGCACCGGCTCCACCAGGATCGCCGCCAGGTCCTTGGCGTTGTCCTTCAGCCACTGCAGCGTCTCGGGCGTGCCGTAGTCGAGCACCACCACGTTCTCGGCCGTGTTGGGCAGGATGCCGGGGGCGGCGGGCACCGACTTGAGCTTCTTCGTGCCGCGCACGATCACCTCGTCGAAGATGCCGTGGTAGGCGCCGGCGAAGATGGCGATCTTGCTGCGGCCGGTGACGGTGCGTGCGATGCGCACGCAGCCCATCACCGCCTCGCTGCCGGTGTTGCACAGGCCCGCGCGGTCGAAGCCGGTGAGCTTGCACATGAGCTGCGCCACCTCGCCGGCCAGCGGGTGCTGCGGGCCGATGTCGTAGCCGCCGTCGAGCTGCCTTCTCACCGCATCGAGCACGAAGTCGGGTTGCCAGCCGAACAGGCTCATGCCGAAGCCGTTGAGCGCATCGACGTACTCGTTGCCGTCCAGGTCCCACATGCGCGAACCCTTGGAACGCTCGATGACGATCTGGTAGATGATCTCCTTGAGCTGCGGGCGAAAGCCGTTCACCACGCGCGGGTCGGCCAGATGCGCGCGGTGCCTGACCGTGTACTCCTTGCTCAGCCGCGTCTTCTGGATGTAGCGGCGCATGAAGGCTTCGAGCCGCGCGCGCTGCCGGTCGGTGATCTCGGTGCCCGCGGTGTGGATGCGGGCGATGGCGCCGAAAGCCTTCTTGACGTCGTAGCTCTTGTGGGCGAGCGCGGTTTCTTCGTCGGCCGCCGGCGCGGCCACCGCGGCCGACGCAGTGGCAACCGGCGCAGGCGCAGGCGCAGGCGCCGAGGTGGCGGGGGCGAGCGAAGCCGCCGCCGCCGCTGCAGCCGCTGGGGCCGCCGTGGCGGCCAGGGCGGCAGGCTGCCCCTGAAGCAACGCCAGCTGCTGCGCCATCAGCACCATCTGCTGCTGGATCACCTGCTGCACGAGCGAGCCGCCGGCGGCCGCTCCGACAGCCTGCGCCGGCATGGCCAAGGCGGGCGTCGCCACGGCGGCGGTCGAGGCCATGCCGACAGAGCCTGCGGCCACAGCGGCAGCATTCGCCGGCGCGGGCACGGCCTCGGCCGGCAGCGTCGCATCCAGATGGGCGGCCAGTGCATCGAAGCTGCGATGGTTCTCCATCAGCTGGCGGAAGGTGATGTTCAGCGCGAACTCCTTCTTCAGCTGCATCGCCACCTGGGTGAGCGTGAGCGAGTCCAGGCCCAGTTCGACGAACGAGGCCGCGCCGTCGGCGTCGGCCAGCTCGTAGCCGGAAACGTCTTCGAACACGCTGCGCAGGCGTTGGTGCAGCGCGCTCAGGCGGCCGGCAAAGGCAGGGGTCGCAGTCATGGCTTGTGAGGTGTCGATGGATGGGAAGGCGAGTGAGGTTGCCGAGGGCGCTTGGGCCGGCAGCGGCGGCGTGGGAAGGGGCACGGCGCCGGCCGGATCGGCCGCCGCAGCCGCCGCGGTGGCAACAACCGGGCTGGCAGTGGCTGGCACCCCGGCGGCGGCCGCCGGTGCAGCTTCGACCCAGTAGCGCTGGCGCTCGAACGGATAGTTCGGCAGCACGATGCGGCGGCCCGGGTCGGTGCCGGTGGCGGCCAGCGCGGCACCACGCGTCCACAACGCCCCGGCCGCCTCGAGCACGGTGGCGCGCTCGCGCGCCACCTCGTCACCCAGGCACGGCACGGCAACAGGCACCGCGGTGCCCTGGCGCTGCATGCGTACCAGGGCGCCCAGCGTGGCGCGCGGCCCGCACTCGAGGAAGACCGGCGCGTTCAGTTCCGCCAGCAGCAACGACACCGCCGGCGTGAACCGCACCGGCTGACGCAGCTGCTGCGCCCAATAGGCGGGGTCGGTGGCTTCACGCTCATCAATCCAGCGACCGGTGACCGTGCTGGCGATACGCAGCCTGGGCGGGGCCAGGCGCACCTTGCTCACGGCGGCTTCGAACGCCGGCAGCGCCGGCTGCATCATCGTCGAGTGGAACGCGTGCGAGGTGACCAGGCGGCGCACGCTGGTGCCGCCGGCCTCCAGCCGGGCCGCCAGTGTGTCGATCGCCTGGGTGGGTCCGGCCACGACACAGGCCGTGGGGCCGTTGTCGGCCGCCAGGTCCACGCCCGGGGGCAGCTGGGGCACCAGTTCGGCAGCGGGCAGTCTCACCGACAGCATCGCGCCGGCAGGCAGGGCCTGCATCAGCGCGCCCCGCTTGGCCACCAGCATCGCGGCGTCCTCGACCGGCATCACACCGGCGATCACCGCCGCGGCGAACTCGCCGATGCTGTGCCCGACCAGCGCTGCCGGGGCCAGGCCGCGAGCCTGCCACGCGCGGGCCAGCGCCACTTCGAGGCAGAAGGTGGCCGGCTGGGTGACCTCGGTCTGCGCCAGGCGGTGGGCGTCGTCGCCGAAGAACACGGCGCGGGCATGGAAGGCGGTGTGCCCGGCCAGGGCTGCCAGACATTCGTCGAAGGCCGCGCGGAACTCGGGCCACGTGGCGTGCAGCTCGCGGCCCATGCCGGGGTACTGCGCGCCTTGGCCCGGGAAGGCGAAGATGATCGAAGGCTCCGCCGCCGGCAGCGTGCGGGCGCGGGCCCGTGCACCCTCGGCGCTGCGCAGCTCGGCCACGGCCGACGCGGTGGAGCCGGCCACCACGAAGGTGCGCTGCGCGAACTCGCGGCGGCCGACCTCCAGCGTGCGGGCGGCGTCGGCCAGCTCGATGTCCGGGTGGCTCTCCAGGTGCGCGGCGAGGTGATCGCACTGCACCTGCAGCGCCGACGATGTGCGGGCGGACAGCCGCAGCAGCTGAGGTCCCTGGCCGTGCCCGCGCGGGGCGGGCGGCGGGGCTTCTTCGAGCACCACGTGCGCGTTGGTGCCCCCCACGCCGAACGAACTGACCCCGGCACGCCGCGGCTGCGCGCCGCGCGGCCAAACGGCGCGTTCGGCCTGCACGACGAACGGACTGCCCTCGAAGCCGATCTTCGGGTTCGGTGCACGGTAGTTGATGCTGGCCGGCAGCCGCTCGTGCGCCAGCGCCATCGCCGTCTTGATGACGCCGGCGGCGCCGGCGGCGATGACCATGTGGCCGGTGTTGCTCTTCAGCGAGCCGATGGCGCAGAAGCCCGCCTCCGGCGTGTGGCGGCGGAACGCCTGCGTGAGCGCGGCCACTTCCACGGGGTCGCCCAGCGGCGTGGCGGTGCCGTGGGTCTCCACGTAGGAGATGCTGCGTGCGTCGATGCCGGCGTGATCGAGCGCCGAAGCGATGACCGCCGCCTGCCCACCGACGCTGGGCGCGGTGAAGCTGGCCTTGTCGGCGCCGTCGTTGTTGATGCCCACGCCCAGGATGACGGCATGGATGGTGTTGCCGTCGGCCAGCGCATCGGACAGCCGCTTCAGCGCCACCACCGCGGCGCCATCGGAGAACACCGTGCCTTGTGCGTCGGCGTCGAAGCTGCGCGTGTGCCCGTCGGGCGACAGCATCGAGCCTTCCTGGTACAGGTAGCCGCTCATCGGTGGGCAGGTGAGCGACGAACCGCCGGCCAGTGCCAACGTGCAGTGCCCGGCGCGCAGCGCATCGAACGCCTGCGCGATGGCCACCAGCGAGGTCGAGCAGGCCGTGTGCACGCTGACCGCCGGCCCGGTGAGCCCGAGCTTGTGCGCGGTGCGCGTGGCGATGTAGTCCTTCTCGTTGGCCAGCATGACCTGGAACTCGCCCACGCGCGCCACCTTGTCCGGGTGCGCCAGCACATGGCGCTGGAAGTAGCTGGCGTTGTACATGCCGCACCACACGCCGATGGGGCCGGCGGTCTTCTCGGGCACCTGGCCGGCGCGTTCCAGACACTCCCAGGCGAGTTCGAGGAAGACACGCTGCTGCGGGTCCATCAACTCGGCCTCTCGCGGGCTGATGCCGAAGAAGCCGGCGTCGAACAGGTCGATGTCGTCGACGACGCCGCGCGCGGCGACGTACTGCGCGTCGCCCTTCAGCGCGGGGGGGATGGCCGCATCCAGTTCTTCGGGCCGGAAGAAGCGGATCGCCTCTCGACCTTCGTCAAGCAGGCGCCAGAACTCCTCGACCGTGCGGGCGCCCGGGAAGCGGCCGGCCATGCCGACGATGGCGATCGGCTCGCCGTGCGCCGGCTCTGCACGCGGGCGCGATGCGCCCGCGGCTGCCGCTGCGGTGGGCGCGCCCGGGTGGTCGGTGGAGGCCGGCGGCTCGAGCGCCGCGGCCAGCCCGCGCGGTGTCGGGTCGGCGAACAGCATCGCCACGTTCAGCTGCGCATGCCCGGCGGCGCGCAGCGCGCTGAACACGCGCATGATGAGCAGCGAGCTGCCGCCCAGTTCGAAGAAGTTGTCCAGCGCCCCGACGCGACGAATGTCCAGCGCGGTGGCGAAGGCCGCGGCCACCTCGTGCTCGAGGCCGGCGCGCGGCTCGACGTAGTGCTGCGACAAGTGCTCGGGGCGCTCGTGCGCCGGTTCGGGCAGCGCCTGACGATCGAGCTTGCCGTTGGTGGTGATGGGCAGCGCCTGCAGGCGCACCCAAAGCGCGGGCACCATGAACTCGGGCAGCCGCGCGCCGAGGTGCGCGCGCAGTGCCGACGTGTCCCAGCCCGCGTCGTCGGCGGCCGGCACCACGTAGCCGACCAGTTCGGTGCCGCGCTGCGGATCGCGGCGTGCGACCACCGCGCACGCCTTGACGGCCGGGTGCCCGGCCAGCGCCGTCTCGATCTCGCCCAGCTCGATGCGAAAGCCGCGGATCTTCACCTGCGTATCGGCGCGGCCGATGTACTCCACGGTGTCGTCGGGCAGCAGCCGCACGAGGTCGCCGGTGCGGTACATCGCGCTGCCGTCGCCCGCGAACGGGTCGGGCACGAAGCGCTCGGCGGTGAGTTCGGGCCGCGCCAGGTAGCCGCGGCCCACACCCAGGCCGCCGATGTGCAGCTCGCCGACGAAACCGTCGGGCACGAGCTCGCCACGCCGGTTCAGGATGTACAGCGTGGTCCGCGTGATGGGCCGGCCGATCGGCACCGACCTCGCGTTCGCCAGGGCCGGCACGTCGATGCGGTGGGTGGCGGCGAAAGTGGTGGTCTCGGTCGGGCCGTAGCCGTTGATGAGCTGCGTGGCGGGCACGGCGGCGTGGAAGCGCCGCACATGGTCCAGCGACAGCGCCTCGCCGCCGATGAGCAATTCACGCAGGCCTTCGAGGTTCTGCGGATCGTCGTCAACCACCGCGTTGAACAGCGCGGCGGTGAGCCAGGCCGAGCGCACGCCGTGCGTGCGGATGGTCGCAGCCAGGCCCGGGCCGCTGGGCACCGCCTCGTCGTGCACGACGCAGCAGCCGCCGTTGAGCAGCGGGCCCCAGATCTCCAGCGTGGAGGCGTCGAAGCCCAGCGGCGCTGCATGCAGCATCACGGTGTCGGCATCCAGCGGCATGAAGCTGCAGTGCGCCACCAGTCGCACGATGGAGCGGTGCCGGATCTCCACGCCCTTGGGCTTGCCGGTGGAGCCCGAGGTGTACATGACGTAGGCCAGCGCGTCGCCGTCGGCGGCCGGCGGCAACGGTGCCGCGGTGTCGGCCGCAGGCAGCTGGCCGACATCGATGCACGGCAGGCCCAGGTGGGTGTGGTCCAGGCCCTGGCTCACCAACACGCGGGCCCGCGAGTCCTCGAACATGAACTGCAGCCGCTCGGCCGGGTGCTCGAGGTCCACCGGGAGATACGCCGCACCCGCGCGCAGCACACCCAGGATGGCGGCAATGCCCATGGCCCGCCGGGGCAGGCCCACGGCCACCACGTCACCGGGGCTCACGCCGGCGGTCAGCAGCGCCTGCGTCACGCGGCGCGAGGCGTCGTCCAGTTCAGCGTACGTCCACGCGCCACCGGGCCAGGCCAGCGCCCGACGCTGTGGGGCGCGGGCAAGGGCCCGGTCGAAGCAGGCGGCCACGGACAAGGGCCCGCCCTCCGCCTGGTGCGGCCAAGGGCCGGCATCCAGGGCTCCCAGCTGGCGCCGGCGTGCGGCTGCGCTCATCGCCTGGATGGTCTCCAACGCATCGCCAGGCCCTGCTGAGGCCAACTGCGTGATCACTTCGCACCAGGCCTTGGCCAGCAGGGGCCCGGCCGCGTCGTCCAGCGGGGGCGAGCGCCAGTGGACTTGAACCTCGCCGCGCTCGTCATCGAAACGGGCGGCCAGCCAGACGGCTTCAGGCAGTGCTTCGCGGTCGGCGTCGCCGTCGGTGCCCAGCCAGGCTGCTTCGAGGTCGCTGCAGTCGCCACCGGCCACGGCGCCGTCGGCGCGCGCCAGCAGTTCGCCCACGTCGCGGGCGGCGGCGATGTCGATGCGGAGTCGGTGGCCCCGATGAAGTACGCAGGCCTCGCTGAACCCGGCGACGCGCGCGAGCGTCATAAGCCAGGAGACCAGCGCAAACGTCGGCTGGCGCATGGACTCGATCGCCATGGCGGGCAGCCGATGCCCGGCCTGGTGCCAGCCCGGGCCGGTGGCGCCGCTGAGTTGCGGCATCGCGTCAACGAGGCGGGGGCTCTCTCCCATGCAGTTGTGTTTCTGTGGTGATGGCCGCGGGCGGCGTTGAAGGCTTGGCCCCGGACCTGGCCCGCGACAGGCGCGCGAGTCGGCTCAGTGCAGGCACGACTCACGTGCGATCGGCACCGGGCGGGGCGGGCTGAGATGGTGGCATGCCCTGCCGGGCTTCCTCGCAAGGGGGGGCGTGCGCTTGTTCACGCTGGCCACCGCGACCGGTCACACGCGAGGCCGGCGAATCGAATGTGCACGCGGCGGCGCGCGCAGGGCTGTGACCGCGTCGTTGCAAACAGCTCCGGGCGTGCAAGCAACCGTCACAACCTGCAACCTTCTCGGCCGATCCCCGAGGGTGGTTACGTCCAGGGTGTGGCCGGCTCGAAGAATGTCGAAATCACGTCGTGGCCAAGGTCGCCGACCTGTGGCACGAGACCCCCGGATCAGGAACAACGAAGCATGAAGCCCGCCCGCCGTCGCATCTCGATTGCCTTTGCCCTCGTCGCCGGGGGCGGGGGCCTGACCGCCTGCGGCGGTGAAGAAGAAGGCTCGCTGGTCGCCGAAGACAGCGAGCAGGGCGCACTGGGCTGGCGGCGTCGGCGCTGGTGGACGGCTGCTCCGACCGCCGCCCCCTCGCCGACACCGACTCCGACCTCGGCACCTACTTCTGCCCCCACGTCTGCGCCGACCTCGGCACCCACCGCTTCACCCACCTCCGCCCCGACGCCTAGTCCGACGGCCGGGCCAACGCAGGCACCGACGCCGGCACCGACGCCGGCACCTACGGCGGCACCCACCTCCGCCCCCACCTCGGCACCGACAGCCGCCCCGACGGCGGCTCCCACCCCGGCCCCGACCGCCCCGCCGCCGGCCGGCACGCTGCCCGCCTGGGTGCCGCCGGCCGGCCAGGTGGCGGTGCTCACCAACGCCAACGGCCGGATCGCCAACCGCTTCCGCGACATCGTCGCGCCGTACTACGACCCCTTCTATTCCAAGAAGATCGTCAACGACTACAGCACGTCGTTCAAGAACCCGTACTGGGGCACCTGGGGCGGCCAGGTCTTCTTCGGCGGCGGCCATGCGGCCACCAACGACAACATGGTGGCCATCGCCGAGTACGGCACCAGCGCCATCACGTTCAAGCGGCTGGTCGACCCGACGCCGTGGTTCGGCACCGGCACCGACTCGGGCACGCGCTACCGCAACAGCATCGAGAACGCCAACGCGATGCTCAACATGAGCTACATGGAGAGCACGATCGACGGCAAGCCCGGCGCGCCGCACAGCTACGGCAGCGGCGACATCGTCGGCCCCGAGCATGGCGGCGCCGCGCACGGCACCTATACGCAGGTGTTCTCCGCCGCGGTCAATGCCCGCAACGACGCCGGTGCGGTGGCGGCGCATGAAGTGCCGTTCGACAGCATGACCGAATCCAGTGCCGCGCGCCGCTGGCGCCGCGTCACCGACTCGATCGGCAACATCGGCGCGGCCTCGGCACCGATGCTCACCGCCTTCGTCGGCGCGCAGCGCCGCGTCTACTTCATCACCAACGGCATGAACGTGCCGGGCTCGGTGCGCTGGTTCGACCGCAATGCGCGCACCTGGGTGCGGGGCACCGGCACCGGCTTCAGCTACGACGAGGCCGACGGCTACGACAGCGGCGCGTTCTTCCACGTGCCGCAGCGCAACCTGCTGGTGTGCATGTACCCGGTGGGTGGCCAGCTCAAGGTGCAGTGGATGGACGTGAGCGCCACACAACCGACGCTGGGCTCGCAGGTCACGCTCAGCCAGAACCTCGGCCTCGCGATGCCGTGGTCTGCCGCCTGCTGGTGCCCGCACAACAACCGCATCATCGTGGCCGGCGTGGCCGGCGACAACACGGCGCTGTACGAGATCGAGATCCCGGCGTCCCTGGGCGGCGTGTGGACCGTGACGCGCGCACCGCTGCCCGCGGGCCAGACCTTCTTCCCGCTCGATTCGCAGCTGGGCTATGGCGTCACGTGGAAGAAGTTCCAGTACGACGAGAAGGTGCGCGCGATCGTCTACATGCCGCTGGCGGCCAGCGACGGCGACGACAAGATCTGGGTCTATCGGCCGCGCGGCACCTGAAGCTCGGGTGGCATCGCGAGACAACCCATGCCGGGCACCGCGGTGAACAGGTCGGCGATGCTCATCGCGTTGACGGGCCTGGCGGCGCCGGACACGCCGGTGGCATCGGGTGTGCAGCGCGCGCCGGTTGCGTCGGTGGCGTCGCCGGCTTCCGTGCCTGTCTGCGCCCCGGTGGCGCCATCGGCGGCGACGGTGGCCGGAACTTCGGGGCCTGCCCGCGCAGAGCCGGCGCCCGACCCCACGTTGATGCGCGAAGTCGAAGGCAACGAGCGCGCTGCCTACCGCAGCCTGTTCGCAGCCGGCCAGGCCGTGCATGGGCCACGCTGCTTCGAGGTCGCCGATCTCGGCGAGGCGGCGCTGTTCATGTCGCCCCTGGTGCGACAGCCCGGGGTCTTCAACCGCGTGCTGGGGTTCGGTCTCGATGCGTCTGCCGACCTGCGCGACCTGGCGCGGATGGAGGCGGCCTTTGCCTCGCGCGGGCTGGGGATGGGTCTGGAGGCGTCGCCCGCACAGCTCTCGCCGGCCGTTTCGGCAAGGTTGCGTGAACTCGGCCTGCGCCGAGGGGCGATGTCCGCGATGTTGATCCGCCGCCACGGCTGGGGCGCAGGTGCTTTCGATGCGCCGGCGGCCTGGCGGCCCGAGCGCGGCGGCACGGGCCGCCTGCGCGCGGTGCAGGCCGACAGCGCAGGGCAGCGCGCCATGGTGGCGGCCATCTGCGCCCGGGTGTTCGCAGTCGGTGACGCCATCGGGCGGGTGCTGGAGGCACTGCCGGCGGCCGGCGGCTGGCAGCATTGGCTGGCTTACTTGGATGAAGAGCCGGCCGGAGCCGCGCTTTCCCATGTGGCCGACGGGCGCTGCTGGCTGGGTTGGGCTGCCACGCTGCGCGAGTTTCGCAGCCTTGGGGTGAAGGGCGCGCTCGACGACCTGCGGCTGGCCCATGCGGCGGCATCGGGCTGCCGCCTCGTCTCTTCGGACACCGCCGTGGGCACCACGGCCTCCCCCGACCACTCGCTGAAGAGCCTCAGGCGGCGTGGATTCGAGGTGCTTTACCAGCGCGCGACCTACCTGCGGCTGGCGCCGTTGCACGCGCCGCACGCGTAGGCGGCGCGGGCCGGCGCGCCTATGGCGCTGCGGCCAGTGCCGGGTTGCGGCCCCGGGCCGGGGCTTTCACGAAGCTCCAGCGCACGTACCCGTCCCGAAAGCCGAAGCGCTTGATGTTCAGGTAGGCAGCGTCCGGCCGTTGGCGGGTGCTGAGCGCAGTTTCGGTCGTGACGTAGCGACAGCCGGCCTCGGCGGCTTCTTCCAGCTGTCGCGCGAGGATGCCGGTGGGCACCCAGCGCCCGCGGTGGCTGGCGCGAACCGCTGTCCAGCCGAACCACGCGATGTCGTGATGCACATGCGAGAGCGAGCCGCCGACGAGCAGCTCGCCGTCCAGCACGACCCAGCGTCGCCATGCCGCGCCGGCGGTGCCGCGCACGAGCAGCTCGCGCACGCTGGGCGGCAGCTCGAAGGTCTCGGCCAGCAACCCGGCCAGGTCGTCCACCTGATGCGGCTGCGCGCGCTCGATGCGCAGCCCGGTGCCCTCCGCCCACTCCCGATAGCGCGCGGGCGGATCGCGGGCGTCACGGGCCAGCACGTTGACTGCCCCGATGCGACGAAAACCTTGCGCGCGCAGCAGCGCCAGCGCGTCGGCGGTGGCGGCCGGGGCGGGCAGCTCGATGCCGAAACCGGCACCGCCGTAGGCCGCGAGCAGGCGCTCCAGCGCCTGCGGGTTGGCAACATCGGCCTGGCCCCAACCCAGCACGCGGTTCAGCAGCACCATCGAGGGCAGGGCCGGCGAACGCAGCAGTCGCATCGGCCCGTCACGGCCGACCTGGAACCCGGCCAGCGCGGCTTGGCCGAGCAGCGACTCATAGGCCTGCGCCTCGTTGAGCTCCGCGAGTGCCGAGAGCTCGGCCGGCTGCAGGCAGTAGGGCATGGCCGATGCGAAGACCCGTCGGCTCAGCGCGGACGCCGGTCGCGCATCGCTGCCGGCCCCATGCCCAGCAGCGTCTCGGCCGAGGCGTGCAGGTAGGCCGCGGCGCGCCGCTTGGCGCCGATGTCAGCGACGACCCGCTCGGCGCGTTCGGCACTGACCCCGAGCGCAGCGGCCAGCGCCCCCGCCGGCACCGCGTGGTCCACGGCCCACAGCGCGAGGTCCATCTGCGCGTACGGCAGGGCGAAATAGAACTCGTCCTGCCCCTGCGGCAGGGTGTAGGTGTCGGTGGTCGGCAGGGCCGTGCAGATCACCTCGGGCAGGCAAAGCGCACGGGCCATCGCGTAGACCTGCGTCTTGTACAGGTGGGCGATGGGCTTCACGTCGGCGGCGCCATCCCCCAGCTTGACGAAGAAGCCCTGGTCGTACTCCAGCCGGTTGGGTGTGCCGACCACAGCGTAGTTCAGGCGGTCGGCATGGAAGTAGTCCAGCGTCTTGCGCACGCGCTGCTTGAAGTTGGTGGCGGCCACGATCTGCAGGTACTCGCGCAGCGGCAGGCGTTGCTCATGCAGTGCGCCGGCCGGATCGGCGACGACCAGCTTGAAGTAGTTGAGGCCCCGCTCGAGGCCGCCGGCGATGACGATCTTGTTGCGCCAGCCCTCGCCGTACTGCGCAAAGACGCGGCGGATGGCTTCGTCGCGGCGTGCATAGCAGCCCAGCGCCTGCAACGCCGGCGAGATGTCGAACACCTCGTGCGCGATGCCCAGGTGGGCGGCCAGCGTCCGCCCGCGCTCGGTGCTCGAGTCGCTGGAATCGCGCTCGGGCATGAGCAGCCCGAACACCTTGTCTGCGCCAAGCGCGCGCACGGCCAGCGCTGCGCTGACCGAGCTGTCGATGCCGCCGGACAGCGCCACCACCAGGCCGCGTCGATGCAGCCGCCGCGCGAGGGCCTCGCGCAGCCAGGCGGCGATGCGATCCGCCTCGGCCAGCTCGTCGAACGCGAAGACCTGCGGGCCCAGGGTCGCGCCGGGCACCGTGCCTGGTTCGGCGGGCGGAATGTCGTTCAGGGCGATCACTTTAGGACGATGTGTGGAAGGACGGGACGAGTCGACGGGCCGGCGCGCCGAAGCGGTGATGCTGACGGGCAGACGGGCGCTGTCCTCAGGCCGACGCCGGCACCGCGCGGGCCGCCAGCTTGCGGGCCAGGTAGGCCTCGATCGCGTCGAGGCTGTCCAGGTTCTCCGGCAGCATCTCGTCGTCGGCCACCTTGATGCCGTAGGTCTCCTCGAGGTGCGTGATGAGCTCGAGGAAGCCGGTGGAGTCGAGCACGTGGTGTTCGAGCAGGCTGTCACCGTCGGCCAGCGCCGGCCCGTCGGCCCCCAGGATGAAGTTGTCCTGCAGGAAGCTGCGCAGTTCGGTCTTGTGGTTCATGGGGCTTCAGCGGTTCAGAGGGGTGACAGCGGGCCGGCACTCGCCTGGTCGCCGCTGGCCGTGCCCGCGGCATCGAGGCTGCTCGACCCGTCGGGCAGCGCGTCGGTCCGCGAATCTGCCGGCATGTGCCGCAGCGAACCGGGCCGTTGTCGCAGCGTGGCGTGCCGCACCTTTCCCGATTCGGTGGTCGGCAGCACATCGACGAATTCGACGAACTTCGGCGCCATGTGGCTTTCCAGCCGGGCCAGGCAGTGACGCACGATATCCCGCGCCGCCAGCGAGGTGCCGGGCCGCAGCGTGACAAAGGCCTTCACCGCCTCGCCCAGCCGGGCATCGGGCACGCCCACCACTGCGCAGGCAGCCACCTGCGCCAGCTCGTGAATGGCCTCTTCCACCTCGCGCGGGGCCACCTTCTCGCCGCGCGACTTGATGATGTCGTCCAGGCGCGCCACGAAGTGCAGGTAGCCGGCCTCGTCGGTGCGGAACAGGTCGCCGGTGTGCAGCACTGGACGGCCGCCCGGCACGATGCGCCCGGCGCTGTCGGTGGCCGGGCGCAGGCGGACCGCGGTTTCCTCGGGCCGTCGCCAGTAGCCGCGCATCACGTGGGGGCCGCGTACCACCAGTTCGCCCGTGCTGCCGGTGCCCAGCCGCCGGCCCTCGGCATCGACCAGCCAATGTTCCTGGTGGGGCAGGCCGCGGCCGACGCTGGCCGGGCGTTGCGCCAGCTCCTGCGGCGGCAGGAAGCTGATGCGCTTGCACTCGGTCATGCCGTACATCGAGAAGAACCGCGCGCCGGGCCAGGCGGCGGCGATGCGCGGCACCAGCGCCGTGGGCAGGGCCGCCGCGGCGCTGGTCATGGTGCGCAAGGCGCCGTGGTCCATGCCGGCCAGCGCCGGCAACTGCAGCAGTGCCGACAACAGCGTGGGCACCGCCGGGAATACCGTGACCCGCTCGCGTTCGAGCGTCTGCGCCACCTTCAACGGAAAGGCCGCCTGGCGTTCGAGCACCACGGTGGCACCGAGCCCGAGGCCCATCAGCACGTGATACAGGCCATAGCTGAACGCGGGCGGCAGCGCCAGGCCGATGGTGTCGCTCTCCTCCAGGCCGAGGTAGGCCTGCACCGAGGCCCAGGCGCTGCACATGTTGTGATGCGACAGCATCACGCCCTTGGGGCGCCCTGTGCTGCCCGAGGTGTAGAGGATCGCCGCGAGTTCCTGATCGGTCGCCCGTGCGAACGCCGCGTCGAACGAAGGAGCCGTCAAGGTGTCGGTTTCGGGGGCCCAGGTGCAGCGCAGTGTCGGGCAGCGCGCACGCATCTGCACGGCCGAGTCGGCCACGGCGCGCGGTTCGCCGAGCCAGGCGGTCGCCTCGGTGTCCTCGATGGCGAAGGCCAGCCGCGCGGGCTTCGTCGTCGGTGGCAACGGCACCATCACGGCGCCGAGCCTGAGCACGGCGTGCAATGCCGCCACGTAGGTGAAGCCGGGTTCCAACGTCAGCACCACGCGGTCGCCGCGCGCGACGCCGCGCTGCCGCAGCCCGGCGGCGATGGCACGGGTGCGCGCCAGCAGGGCGGCGTAGCTCAGCCGTTCGGCGCCGCACACCAGCGCGGTCTTGGCGGGCAGGCGCTCGGCCGTGGCCTCGAAGGCGTCGTGCAGCAGCGACACGGTGGTTCCGAGGTCAGGCGGCCAGCACCGCCGGCGCGCCCTGGCCGACGAACTGGGCTTGCAGCGCCATCGTCGACAGCACCCCGACGAAGGCCATGTTGTCGCCGAAGCCGATGGCGCGGCCGCGCGCGCACTTGTCGACCAGGCGCGCGACGGCCGCGGGGTCGAACAGGCCGGCTTCGGCCAGCGCATCCGGATCCAGCAGCGCGGCGGCGGGCTCGCGCAGCCGCCCGCCATCGAAGAAGCACGCGGCATCGGGCGAGCGGAACGGTTGCTTGTGGCGGCGCGCGATGACGGCCGGCAGCTCGGCGGCGAAGGCGCGCCTGAGCAACACCTTGTCGTGCAGGCCGCACAGCCTCAGCCGCGCCGGCATGCCGCAGGCGAACTCGACGACGCGGTGGTCGAGGAACGGAAAGCGCGCCTCGACCGAGGCCGCCATCGCCGCCCGGTCACCCTGCGCGGCGAGCAGGTAGCCCGACATCAACGTGTGCGCTTCGACATACTGGTCGCGGTCCAGCGCCGGCCAGGTGGCAAAGCTCTCGGGGACGACCGCCCCCAGCAGCGCCGCGGGCTCGTGCGCCGGCCACTGCGCGCGCCATGCCTGGCTGAACAGCGGCAGGATGCGACGCGTGGTGGCCGCGCGAAGCATGTGCGCGAAATGCGGCTGGCCGGTTGCGCCCAGCCCGGTACCGAAGAAGCCCTGGGCCATGGCGCCGGCGGCCGCAGGTGAGTGGGCGAGGTACGGATACAGGCGAGACAGCAGCCGGCCGCGCCAGCGCGAGCGCGGCGCGCGCGCGACGAAGCGGCGCACCGCCGCTTCCTTGAACAGGTCGTAGCCGCCAAAGGCCTCGTCGGCCCCCTCGCCGGTGAGCACCACCTTGAAGCCGCTGGCGCGCACGTGGTCGGCCAGCAGCATCATCGGCACAGGAGCGGTGCGCACCAGCGGCATCTCGGCATGCCGCACCAACCGCGTGAAGCCGCCTGCGATGTCGGCCTGGTGGACATGCACCTCGGAGTGCCGCGAGCCCAGGTGACTTGCCAGCGCGCGCTGGGCATCGGACTCGTCGAACTCGGCGTCGGCGAAGCGCAGCGAGAAGCTGCGCAGCGGCGTCGTGGTATGCCGATGCACAAGCGTGGTGATGATGGAGGAATCCAGGCCGCCCGAGAGGTACGCCCCCACCGGCACGTCGGCGCGCAGTTGCAGGCGCACGGCGTCGAGCAGCAGGGTGCGCAGTTCGTCGCCCCAGCGCTCGTCGCTCCAGCCGGGGTGGGCGCTTGCCCCGGCCTCGCGCGCCTGGAAGGGCCAGTCCCAGTAGCGCCGCACCTGATGACCGGAAGGAGCCGCATCGGCCTGCAGCGTGAGCAGGTGCCCGGGCGGCAGGCAGTGCACTCCCTGCCAGACGGTGCGCGGCGCCAGTGGCGCCCAGCAGGTGAACGTGCCGGCCAGCCCCTGCGCATCAAAGCCGCGTTCGACTTCCGGCAGCGCGAACAGCGCCTTCACCTCCGAGGCAAACAGCAGCCGGCCGGCGGCCACGGTGTAGTACAGCGGCCGGATGCCCAGGCGGTCGCGTGCCAGCACGAGGCGCCGCCGCCGGCCGTCCCACAGCGCGAGGGCGAACTGGCCGTTGAGCTCGTGCACGAACTCGTCGCCCAGGTCCTCGTACAGGTGCACCAGCACCTCGGTGTCGGAGCGCGTGCGAAACGCATGCCCGCGCCGCACGAGGCGTTCACGCAGCTCGAGGTGGTTGAAGATCTCGCCGTTGAAGCTGACCTGGATGCGGCCGTCCTCGTTGGCCAGCGGTTGTGCGCCGCCTTCCAGGTCGATGATCGACAGCCGCGCGTGTCCGAGCGCCGCCGGCCCGTCGAGCCACAGCCCCTGGCCGTCCGGCCCGCGGTGATGCAGCGCCCGCACCATGGCCTTCAGCGCGCCTGGTTCCGCCGTTGGCGCTTGCGGGCCGGACAGCCAGCCTGCGATGCCGCACATCGATCGTCGCTCCCGGGTGCCTGTGCGGCGCGGCGGCCGGTCTCAGCCCCGGCGGGCGAGCGTGCCGGTGTAGTCGGCGTGCAGCAGCCGCGCCGTGGGTTCGAGGGTCAGCACCGCAGCGCCCCACGACAGCCCGACGCCGTAGCCGAGCAGCATCACCTTCAGCGCCCGCTCGCGCGGCAGGCCACCCAGGCGGCGGGTCAACGTCACGGCCACCGAGGGTCCGCCGCTGTTGCCGTTGTCCTCCAGTGTCAGCGGCACCTTCTCTTCGGGCATCCCGCACTTCTTGACCAGGTGCTTGATCATGAAGCGGTTGGATTGGTGGAAGACGAAGGCGTCGACATCGCCCGCCGTGCAGCCCGACTCGGCCAGCGCTTCAGCCACCAACGGCGGGACGCGCTTGAGGGTGAAGTTGAAGACGGCGCTGCCGTCCATCTCAAGCGCCAGGTGGCGCGGGTTCGCCGGGTGCCGGTCGCGGAAGGCACCGCCGCGGATGATGAGCCCGGCGTGGCCGGCGCCATCGGTTCCGAGCACGAAGTGGCCGCCGCCGGAATCTGCCGGCTCGATGGCCTCGAGCGCCGTCGCCGAACCCGAGTCGCCGAACAGCAGGGTGGTGGCGTGGTCGCCCGGGTCGACGAACCGGCTGGGCGTGTCGCCGTGCAGCATGAGCACCCGGCGGTGCCCGCCCGCGCGCAGCATGGCTGCGGCGATGTACAAGCCGTAGGGGTAGCCCGAGCAGCCCAGGCCCACGTCGAAGGCGGCACAGCTGTCCGGCAGGCCCAGCCAGTGCTGCAGCAGGCAGCTGCTCGATGGCAGGAAGTGGTCGGGGCTCTGTGTGACGAACACCAACGCGCTGACGCTGTCACGTGCCCAGCCCAGGTCCTGCAGCAGGCGTTCGGCGGCTTCGAAGCTCAGGTCTGCCGAGGTCACGCCCTCGTCGACGACGCGGCGCTGCTTCACGCCGGCCATCGCCACGACCTTGCGCACCTCCTCGGCGTCGAAGCCGAGAGCGGGGTCCAGGTTGTCGGCCGCACGCTGCGGCAGGCAGGTGCTGACGCCGGCGAGGCGGAAGCCGGCGATCGTGTGGCGGCTCACGGCGACCCGACCTCGGCGGGGCGCAACCGGTCAGGCCGCGTCGGCCATCACCAGGACGCCGGCACGTTCGAGCAGATCGAGGATGCTGCGCACGCCGTTGATCCCGTACAACTCGCGCTCGTCGAGCTGGATGCCGAACTTCTCGTCAAGGTCGGCGATGAGCATCAGCACGCCCAGCGAGTCCCAGCCGGCGATCTCGCTGCTCGCGGTGTCGGGGCCGAGTCGGTCGGCGGGCGTGTCGAAGATCCCGGCGATCCAGCGCAGGGCTTCCTGGAGGTTCATCGTGGTCACAGGTCGTACGCTGGAAGTTGGGGGCGCGCCGAGGGAGGCAAGACTGTGCGCCGAACCTCGATGCGCTCGCAAGGCCTGGCGACGACGGCGGCGTGAAGAAGATGGCAAAGCCTGCCGCGCCGGTTCGTGCGCATCGGTCCATCGGTGGATGGGGTGCGCCAGGCGTGCGCACTTGCCGGGCGGACGGGTGGGCAGGCGGGCGCCCGAGGGGAGCGCTGCCTTCGCGTTCAGCCGGCCTCGCACACGCCGCCGGTGTCGAGGCTCGGCCCGCCCTTGGCGGCTGCGCATGGGCGGCCGTGATAATCCCCGGCCGTCGCCCTGGAGCCCCGCATGACCCGCGCCACCAAGATCGTCGCCACCCTCGGCCCCGCTTCCAGCGACCCGGCGGTGCTGGAGCGGCTGCTGCAGGCCGGTGTCGACGTGGTGCGGCTGAACTTCAGCCACGGCAAGGCGCAGGACCACATCGACCGGGCCACTCTCGTGCGCGAGGCCGCGGCACGGGTGGGCAAGCCGGTGGCGCTGATGGCCGACCTGCAGGGGCCGAAGATCCGGGTGGGCAAGTTCGCCCAGGGCAAGGTGATGCTCGAGGCGCGTGCCACGTTCGTGCTCGACGCGGGGCGCAGCGAGCCGGGCGATGTGCGTGCCGTGGGCCTGGACTACAAGGAATTGCCGCGCGACGTGCGCCCGGGCGATTCGCTGCTGCTCAACGACGGCCTCATCAAGCTGGCGGTCGAGGAGGTGCGCGGCGAGCAGGTGGTGACCCGGGTCGTGCTGGGCGGCGAGCTCAGCAACAACAAGGGCATCAACAAGGCCGGCGGCGGCCTCACCGCGCCGGCGCTCACCGCCAAGGACATGGAGGACATCAAGACCGCGATGGCCTTCCAGGCCGAGTACCTGGCGGTGAGTTTCCCGAAGAGCGCCACCGACATGGAGATGGCGCGCCAGCTGGCCAACGTGGCCGGCGAGAGCATGCGCCACAAGCCGGCGATGATCGCCAAGATCGAACGCAGCGAGGCCATTCCGCAGCTGGAGTCGATCCTTCGCGCCAGCGACGGCATCATGGTGGCGCGCGGCGACCTGGCGGTGGAGGTGGGCAACGCGGCCGTGCCGGCACTGCAAAAGCGCATGATCCGGCTGGCCCGCGAGATGGACAAGGTGGTGATCACCGCCACGCAGATGATGGAAAGCATGATCCTCGCGCCCGTGCCCACGCGCGCCGAGGTCAGCGACGTGGCCAACGCCGTGCTCGACGGTACCGACGCGGTGATGCTCAGTGCCGAGACGGCTGCCGGCAAGTACCCGGTCGAGACGGTGGAGCACATGCACCTGATCGCGCTGGAGGCCGAGCGCGCCGAGGACACCTCGATCGACACCGACTTCACCAACAAGCGTTTCGCGCGCATCGACCAGAGCATCGCGATGGGGGCGCTGTTCACCGCGCACCACCTCGGTTGCAAGGCGATCATCGCGCTCACCGAGAGCGGCAGCACGGCGCTGTGGATGAGCCGGCACAACATCAAGGTGCCGATCTTCGGCCTCACGTCGCAGCCGGGCAGCGAGCGGCGCATGACGCTGTACCGCAACGTGCGGCCGATCCTGATGCCCAAGCTGAACGACCGCGACCAGGCACTGGCCAAGGCCGAAGCGGTGCTGGTGGAACGCGGCGTGCTGCGCCCCGGTGACACCTACGCCATCACCTGCGGCGAGCCGATGGGCTACCCCGGCGGCACCAACATGCTCAAGGTCTGCCAGGTGCGTTGACGCCGCGGCGCGGCGACGGACCCTCTCACGAGCGGTGGCCCGTCTCAGCGCGGGGCCACGGGCGCTGCGGCGGTGGGGGCCCGCACGGCGTTGACCATGGCTGCCACCTGAGGCGCCATGCCCACAGGGTTGAGCATCAGCTGAGGGTGCAGGCGGGGCAACACGCGGAACAGCTCGTCGGCGAAACCGTGGCCGAGGTGGGCGATGCCCGCGAAGTCGATGTCTGCCTGCGCGAACTGGGCAAGCCGCTGCGCCGCGCGGCGCGCCTCGGCGCGCGACAGCAGGGCGGCGTCGGCCTCGCGGCCGCAGAGCAGCGCAAGCGGCACGCAGGTGCGGGCGAAGTCGTAGCCGGTGCCGCTGGCACTGTGCGCCTGCAGCACGCCCTCGAGGGTGCGCGTGTTCTCCAGCTGGATCGCCAAGTACACCGAGGTGCCCGCGCGGGTGGCCGCGCCGGCCCGGCGGGGCGCGGCGTGCCAACGCCCGGGCTCCCAGGCGCGGCGCTGGTAGCCGACGCCGTTGGCATGGATGTCGATCACGTCGGCCAGCTGGGCGCTGAAGAACAGGCCGTGGCCGCTGTGCGCGTCGGGCGCGGTGGTGAGCTTGCCCTTGCTCAGCTCGAGCATCGCCAGGTCAGGCTCGTCGATGGCGAAGCAACTCGCGATGCGCGTGAACAGACCGCAGCCGTCGTCGGACACGAGCAGCTGCAGCTGCAGCGGCGTCTGCCGCATCGACACCGTCACGGCGGTGCCGCCGCTGTGCTCGATGGCGTTGTTGACCAGTTCGGTGAACCCGTGCTGAGCCATGCGGCGCACGGACGCGGGAAGCTCGAAGCAAGGCGCGAAGTCGCGCCGCCAGGGCGACTGCTCGTCCAGGCCTTCGAGCGCGTAGCGCTGCACCACCTGCCGCAGCGGACCCGGGCGGAACGCCGGCCGGCGCGGCGTGCCTGCGCGCACCAGCCACTGGGCGGCCTCGAGCGCCTTCAGCAGGCCGTTGGCGCGCCGCCGCGTCACTTGCAGGCGCCGCGTGAGGTAGTCGCCCAGGTCGTGGTCGCCGTGCGCCAGGGCGGCAGACGTGATCCACTGCGTCAGGGGAGCAAGGTCGAGTCGTGGCATGGGTGGGGCGGCCGCCGCTTCCGGTGGCGACACGCCGCCGCAGTGTCGTGCTGCGGCAGGCGCGGCCCGGGCGCGAAATGCGGCACGTTTACCGCCCAGTTCGATCGCGCCACCCGGGCGCAACCCCGCGCGCGGGAGGGCTTGCGCAGAGGGTCGGTCGATAGAATTCCCGGCCATTGCAGCGGCGGCGCGGCGCCATCGGTGTGGGCTGGCCGCGCCAGCGCGGTGTGCCCCGGGCCAGGCCGCCCTCCGCCACGGCCGCCGGCGCCCCCGACCTTCGCCGCGCCACCGAATTCCCAACCCTCCCGGAGCCCTTCTCCATGCCACTCGTCTCGATGCGCCAGCTGCTCGACCACGCGGCCGAAAACCGCTATGGCATCCCGGCGTTCAACGTCAACAACCTCGAGCAGGTGCAGGCCGTGATGGCCTCGGCCAGCGAGGTGGGCGCGCCGGTGATCCTGCAGGCCAGCGCGGGGGCGCGCAAGTACGCCGGCGAGGCCTTCATCAAGCACCTCATCCTGGCGGCCACCGAGGCCTACCCGAAGGTGCCGCTGGTGATGCACCAGGACCACGGCCAGAGCCCCGACATCTGCAAGGGCGCCATCGACCTGGGTTTCAGCTCGGTGATGATGGACGGCAGCCTGCAGGCCGATGGCAAGAGCATTGCCAGCTACGACTACAACGTCGACGTGACCAAGAAGGTGGTCGACATGGCGCACGCACTGGGCGTCACCGTCGAAGGCGAGCTGGGCTGCCTCGGCTCGCTGGAGACGATGAAGGGCGACAAGGAAGACGGCCATGGTGCCGAGGGCACGATGACGCGCGAGCAGCTGCTCACCGACCCCGAGCAGGCCGCCGACTTCGTGAAGAAGACCCAGCTCGATGCGCTGGCCATCGCCATCGGCACCAGCCACGGCGCCTACAAGTTCAGCCGCAAACCCACCGGCGACATCCTGGCCATCGACCGCATCAAGGAGATCAATCGCCGCATCCCCAACACCCACCTGGTGATGCACGGCAGCTCCAGCGTGCCGCAGGAGCTGCTGGAGATCATCCGGCAGTACGGCGGCAGGATGAAGGAGACCTACGGCGTGCCGATCTCCGAGATCCAGGAAGCCATCAAGTACGGCGTGCGCAAGATCAACATCGACACCGACATCCGCCTGGCGATGACCGGTGCGGTGCGCAAGTTCATGGCCGAGAACCCGGAGAAGTTCGACGCACGCGAGTGGCTCAAGCCGGCGCGCGAGGCGGCGCAGGCGATCTGCAAGCAGCGCTATCTCGAGTTCGGCTGCGAAGGGCAGGGCGCGAAGATCAAGGCGATGCCGCTTGCCGAGGTGGCGCGCCGCTATGCCGGCGGCGAGCTGAGGCAGGTGGTCGCCTGAGCCGCGCCCGCCGGTTGCGCCGGCGCCAGCCGTGGCGCGCTTGCGGGGTGGCTGGGGCCTCGGCTTTGCTCAAGCCGCGTCGTGCACGCCGGCGAGGCTGTGGTTCTGCGGCCCGCGGCTGGCGATCTTGATCGCGCCGATGCGGTTGGCCAGGTTCAGGCAGCGCGGCAGGTCCCAGCCGCGCTCCAGGCCGTAGAGCAGGCCGGCGCGGAAGGCGTCGCCGCAGCCGGTGGGGTCGACCACCTGCGCGGCCTTCACGCCAGCCACGTGGCTGCGCTCGCCGCCCACCCAGCACTCGCAGCCGTCGGCCGCGAGCGTGACGATCACGCCTTTCAGGTTGGGCCGCTGCGACATCTGCGCCACGGTCTCGCCGGTGCGCTCTTCGAGCATGCGGGCTTCGTAGTCGTTGAGCGCCACCCAGCGGGCCTTGCCGAGGATGGAGCGGTGCTCCTCGCCGCTGAACTGCGGCAGCTGCTGGCCGGGGTCGAAGATGAACGGGATGCCCGCATCAGCCAGCTGGTGCGCGTGTTGCCACATCGCTTCGCGCCCGTCGGGGGCGACGATGCCGATGGCCAGGTCATTGCGTGAAGGCGGCACGGCGATCTTGTGCGCGTGGCTCATCGCGCCCGGGTGGAACGCGGTGATCTGGTTGTTGTCGCGGTCGGTGGTGATGTGGCATTGCGCGGTGTGCAACTCGCTGTCGCGCCAGATGAGCGAGGTGTCGGCCCCCCAGGCGGCGATGCGCGCGAGGTAGTCGCCGCCATCGACCCCGAGCGCGGCCATGACCACCGGCTTGCCGCCGAGCGCCTGCAGGTTGTAGGCGATGTTGCCGGCGCAGCCGCCCCACTCGCGTCGCAGCGTGGGCACGAGGAAGCTGACGTTCAGGATGTGCACCTGCTCTGGCAGGATCTGCTCGGCGAAGCGGCCCGGAAAGGTGGTGATGGTGTCGAAGGCGAGCGAACCGCAGATCAAGGCCGCCATGTGTGCGAGGGCTTTCTCTTCTAGTAGGTGGGTCAGGGATAGAAGAGTTCGATCGTATAGCCGGCCACCGTGCCCGAAGTGACCTGCACCGTGGCTTGCAGCATGAGTTCGGCATTCGCCGCGAGCGCCTCGGAGCGCGCGCCGATCTCGGCGGGTTGCAGCACACGCCGGGCGATCATCTGGCCTTGTGTGTCGGTGAGCGCAAGCTCGAAGGCCGGCAGCGCCACCTCATGGGTGCGCAGGTTGCGCAGCGTCACCGACAACCGGTACAGGTCGTTGCGCAGGTTGTCGGCGCGCACCACGCCGCTGGCCTCGACGCGCAGCGCGTCGATCACGCGCGGGGCGTGCAGCGCGCAGCCGAATGCTTCGCAGGCGGCGGTCAGCAAAGGTCTGAACGCCGGGCTGCGCGCGGCCACGAGGTCTCGCTGGGCGAGCGCCCATTGGCCGACGAGGGCGATGCCGGCGGCCAGGCAGGCCACTGCCAGTGCCGCGCGCACCCCGGGGCGACGCCAGCGCGCCGCGCGCTCGGCCG